>CAYSFC010000017.1:0-15116 GCA_964430665.1 uncultured Methanosarcinales archaeon
TTCAAGTAAAAAAACTTCAGGAACAGAATTAGTAATACAACCCGAATTAAATATTGGTTTAGTTGGACATGTAGATCACGGTAAAACAACTCTTACAGAACAACTTTCTGGTAAATGGACTGATACTCATTCTGAAGAAATGAAAAGAGGAATTACAATTAGACTTGGATACGCAGACACTGTTTTTAGAAAAGATGAATCTTTAAAAGAACCATTTTGTTATACTACTAAAGAAAAACATCCACAAACAGGAAATGAAACAACACCTGTAAGAAAAGTTTCTTTTGTTGATGCGCCAGGACACGAAAGTCTTATGGCTACAATGTTAAGTGGTGCAAAAATAATGGATGGCGCACTTTTACTAATAGCTGCAAACGAAATGTGTCCACAACCACAAACAAGAGAACATCTAATGGCTCTTGAGTTAAGTGGCATAAAAAACGTTGTTGTTGTTCAAAATAAAATCGACTTAGTTACTGCAGATAGAGCTGAGAGAAATTATCATCAAATTAAAAAATTGTTAGAAGGTACATCCTTTGAAAATGCACCAATAATACCAATAAGCGCAATGCATGCAGTTAACATAGATTTACTTATTGATGCAATACAAAAAAATATTCCAACCCCCAAACGAGATTCTGACAACAATCCTCTACTATTTGTAGCGAGAACTTTTGATGTAAATAAACCTGGTTCAAATCCAACAAAATTAGTTGGAGGAATACTTGGAGGAAGTGTAATCTCGGGAAAATTTAAAATCGGTGAAAGAATTGAAATTCGCCCAGGAAGAATTGTAGAAGAGCAAAATAAACTTGTTGCAAAACCAATCTTTACAAAAATTATAGGTATGAAAACAGGTGGAACTTCTGTAAAAGAACTAACTCCTGGTGGAAGTGTAGCATTACTAACTTCTTTAGATCCTTCTGTTGTTAAAGGAGACCAATTAACTGGTTCAGTTGTAGGTTTACCCGATAAATTACCTCCAATATGGAATGATTTAGATTTAAAAGTTAATTTACTCCAAAGAATTTATTCTGTTGGAGAAGATTTAAAAATTGATCCGTTAAGAAAAAATGAAGTTTTATTGTTAAATGTTAACAGTGCTAAAACTGTAGGTATGATTGTTAATTTAGGTAAAGGAATTGCATCATTTAATTTAAGAATACCAATATGTGCTTCTGTCGGAGATCAAGTAACAATTTCAAGAAAACTCGGAAATAGATTTAGATTAATAGGTTACGGTATAATTCAAGAACGTAAAAAATAATTAAAAATTTCTTAAAATAAGTACTCTAAACTAATCTACACATTTCCACAATTTCCTTTATCTATGCATGTTTCATTCAAATTTAATTTTAGAAACATTTATAAAGGACTTAAACAAAAATTTAATACTCACATGAGTAACTATAGGGGGTTAAAGGATGGCGTTTTCGTCATCCTTCTTTATTTCTTTTCTAAAAATTCATTTTTTTATTACGTTAATTATATAAATAACTAAATTTCTAAAAAGAATTAGGGTTTGTGGTGACTAATTTGTGGAATAAACATTATAATTTACTTTTATTATTTTTACTATTAGTTTTATTTGTAATTCCTTTAACGAATTCACTTTCTTGTTCCATTGTTCAAAATAATTCTTGTGAAGATGTCATTATGCTATATCTAAAAAATGATACTGCAGGATGTGATAATGCTCATTGCGCTCTAGCGAATCAAACTTCTTCATACCCTTATGTTGTTTGTTGTGATGCAGAAACAACACTTGGAGAAACAGTTAGCGCAGATTGTTCCGCAACAGGAGCAGTACCTTTTTTAAAATTATCAAACCAAACAAATTCACACGCACAAAATATAAGTGTGGCAACATATTCTTACGATGCTTGCATTGCAGTTTCAAAATACAAAATAGAAATAGAATATGATGATGGTTGTAACGCAAACCAAAGTTGCTTAGTTTCAATATCAAATTACACCAATGCACATGTTGGAAATTGTTCACACTACACAGATAAAATATGTGCAGAAGCAACCTTCAATAACACACTACCAATAGTCACATACATAAATTTAACACCTTTAAGTCCAAATACTTCTGAAACTTTATATTGTAATTTTACAATTCATGACAACGATCCAGGAGATGTTCTTTCTGCAAATTTTTCTTGGTATCTTAACGGAACATTACAACCTTCCTTAAGTGGACAAACAGAAACACTAACAAACGATGTTATGGATTATGTTACACTACATTCATCAAACACATCTCACTTCGATAATTGGTCTTGTACAATAACTCCTTATGACTCTTATCAATATGGAAATTCAAATTCCTCAGAGAATGTTACAATAATAAACACACCGCCAACAATACCTACCCAACTTTTACCCGCAGATGGAAATGAAAGTTTATTTGATAGAGAAGTAAATTTTACTTGGACGGAATCAACAGATATAGACAACGATGAAATAACTTACGTAATAAATTTAACAAACACAAACGTTGGAGGATTTTATGAAAATACAACAAACCTTTCTTATGTAGATAACACAGAATTATTTACAGATAGTGAAACAGAAGGAACACTTTATTTTTGGAAAATTAAAGCTTGCGATCCTTATGATTGTAGTGATTGGTCTCCTCTTTGGAATTTTAGCATAGAAGATGTTGTTTGGATTGAAATAACTGTTGACGCAATTGACTTTGGAAATGTAACTATAAGAGAAACATATAGTACATTAAATGAATCCTTCGACCCTTTTGAATTTGAAAATTATGGAAATGTTAAAGCAGACTTATATAACATAACAGGAAATGATTTATGGTCAATGCACAACCTAAGTACAAGATATCTACAAATGAAAGCAAACTATTCAGGACAATTACCATACAACGAAACAGGAACAAAAATTGATTGGTTCAATGTTTCAAATGGAATATATAATGAAGAAATAATAGATCAGTTTGATTATCACAATTATTTTAACATAAGCTTAATGGATGTATTAATAGAAGTTCCCTCAGATGAACCTCCAGGAAACAGATCAACAACATTAACATTTTATTGGAGGCAATCATAATGAAAAATAAACACCTTTTTTCATTAATGATTTTAATCATACTAACAATATTATTATCCAGTCAAGTAACTTCTTTTGGTCTAGCTCCTGCAAAAAAAATATTAAACTTCGAACCAGGAATGAGCAAAACAATTGATTTCTCAATTTTAAGCAAAGGAGATTCACAAGGATTTTTCACAATAGTTTTTCAAGGAGATTTAGAAAAATATGCTACACTAGATAAAAATTCTGCATTTATTGATTTTGAAGAAACCAAAGAAACATTTTCACTGAAATTAAATTTACCTCAAGAGTTACCTCAAGGTCCAAACGAATTAACAGTTCTTGTAATAGAACAAGACCCAGATGATACAACAACAGTTAATGTTCAGAACGCAATTGCAGCGCAAATAATTGTAAATGTTCCATACAACGGAATAAGTGTTGAAAGTGTATTAAACGCAGAAAAAATAAATGTTGGAGAACCTTTAACCTTAACTATAAGTTTATTTGGAAGAGGAGAAATTCCTGCTCAATGTTATGCAACCATAGATATTAAAACTCCTACAAACGAATTAATTGATACTTTAGTTACAGGAAAACAAATAGTTGCTCAAGCAGAAGCGAAAAAAATTGATGCAACATGGAAAAACACACAAAATAAAGGTTTATATCAAGCAGAAGCAACAGTTCATTGCGAAGATCAAATTCAAGTTTTAAGAAAGCAATTTTACGTTGGTAATCCCTCAGTTTCAGTTTTATCAATAGTATCTGATAAATTTATTCTTGGACAAATCGCCCCAATAGATATCACCATGAGAAATAATTGGAACCAAAGATTCAACGATGTTTACGTTGAAATTTTAGTTTTATCAGATACAGGAACAATTTTACAACAATTTAAATCACCTAGTGAAGGTATGAATGCAGACGAAGTTAAAACAGTTACAGCTTATTGGGAAACTGAAACCCTACAAGTTGGAGATTATAATCTTAACGTTGTAACATACTTTGACAAAACAGGTGTTAATCAAGAAAAATTCATTGCACACGTTGAAACAAACAAACTCTTAGTAAATAAAATAACAGGTAATGTTGTAAATCAAATTCCTACACAAGAAGATGAGTCCACATCAAAAATATCTTTCTTAATTTTAATCGTTGCTTTACTTGTAGGAATAAATGTTGCCGTAATAGTTTACTTTAAAACCAAGAAAAATTAAAGTTTTATTTTACTTCTACATTCTTTTGCAGGTTTTCTACAAAAATCAACAATCTCTTCAACTCTTTTTATTTCATTTTTAGTTAATATTGTTCTAAACTCTCTTATCAATTCAGTTGTTGCTTTAGTATCTCCCATAGCTCTATGCTCACTTTCATTTTTTATCTTAAAATATTCACATAAAGTTTTTAATTTTCTATTTTCAGTTGTTAAAGGAATTCTGTTTGCAAGTTTAACTGTACAAATAACTTCATTACTTAATTCTTCAGCAATATATTCTCTTAAATTATGATTTAAAAAACCAACATCAAAACCAGCATTATGAGCTACTAAAACATGATCGCCCAAGAATTCTTTGAAAAGAGGAAGAACTTCATGTATTTTAGGAGAATCCTTAACCATTTCATTATCAATTCCTGTTAGTTTTGTTATAAAAGAAGGTATTTTTTGTTCAGGATTAATCAAAGAATGAAATTGATCTATTATTTTATCATTTTTAACTTTTACAGCAGCTATTTCAGTTACTTTATTTGTATATCTTGAAAGTCCTGTGGTTTCAATATCTAAAACAATAAAATCTCCTTTCATTTTAATACATCTTCTCAATTATGGTTGTGTTTCCTCCAGCACCTTGTTTTTTAGTAATTTTAATGTATTTTCCTTCACTAAGTTTCGCAATCTTTCTTTGAAAAGTTTTATAAGAAAGTTTTCCTTGAACTTCTTCATATTTTCTAAACAAATCACCAATCTTTGAACCACTATTAGATTTAATCATAGCAAGAATAAATTTTTCATCCTCATTCAAATCTTCTTCACTCTTAATAGAAAACTCATTTAATTTTTTTATGGCATCTTGAACATTTTCTTTTGAAACTTTCTTTTCAGATTTATCTTCTGCAAGAAGAGCACTTTCTTTCAACAAAAATAAACCCGAACGAATATCTTTAATGTTATATGTTTTTTCAACAACAATTTTTAAAGAATCTTCTTCCCAAACATTTGGAACAAAAGCATAATTTATTCTATTTTTCAAAATACCTTCTGTTTCTTTCTTTGAATATTCTTTGAACTCAACAAGTTCAGGCATCAATCTACTTCTTATCCTTTCATCAAGATTCAACAACCAAGACTTATAGTTTGTAATTAAAAATATTGATTTATGATTTATTTTTTCCAATATAAAATATAAAAAATCAGTATCTTCAACCTTGTCAATCTCATCAAAAACAAAAACAACACCTTTTTGATTAATCAAATCAACAATAATTTTCTGTAAATCGTTTCCTTTTTTATTTTGAGTAAATTTGTAATTTTTTTGGTCACAAATTTCTGAAAGAATTTTAAAACTAGTGTTAAATTGCCAACAATTTATATAAATTATATCAATTTCATCAGTTTGATCTTCAAGTTCATTTAAAACATTTTTAGTTGCAACAGATTTACCTATTCCTGGAGCACCATATATAAGAAGATTTCTTCCACTTCTATTCATAAAAAGAGGTTTAATGCATGTAGCTAAATAATGTTGTTCATTTTCCCTATAAGGAATCTCTTTAGGCATATAATCATAATCTAAGCTATCCGAATCTTTAAACAAACTTTCATTTGACCTTAGAATATTATCGAACAAACCCATACTTTTTTTGAGTTTCATTCTTTTTATATAGTTAACTAAAAAAATTTCGCAATTTAAAAACAAAAGGAAAAAATTCCTATTTTAAAAAATTAAACTTCAACAATCACACGGATTTTTTTAGTTTTGGATTCAGGACTCTTTAAATTTTCCAACTTAAACTCTTTAAATCCTTGTTCTTCTGCCCATTTTTTAGCAGCTTCTTCAGTTGTAAATGTTTTAGGTCTATTTTCTCTAACTCTTCCTCTTAATTTTGAAAAGTATCTTTTTACACGTCTTGCTAATTTAACCATTTATGATCACCAGACTTTTGGCGAAAAGAAGAATATTTATAAAAGTTCGCTTTCCTATATGTTACTTTAAGGTTGTGTAACGTGTTAAAGATAAATTTATCCAAATTCAAGGAAAATATCCCTGTCAAAGTATTCGAAAACGTTTTAACTAAAAATTTAAATGTTACAAACGAACAAGTATTAATAATTGGAGACAAAGGATATGGACCTTCAAATCTAATTGCACCCATACTCACAAATGCATTTTCTGTAGCTGCAAACAATCTAGGATTATCTAATAATGTAGTTTATCAAACAACAAAAGTTCGTGGAGAGTCTGCAGATGCCCTTCTTCTTAGAGAATTAAAGAACCTTCCTCCAAAAAGCATAATTGTACTGAATGTATCAAACAGAATTGGACAAATGGAATATTTAGGAAAAAGCTTTAGAACATTTTGCAAGTTAAGAGGACATAGATTTTTATCCGCAGGAAGTTGGGGGATGTTAAATAACAAATTTCTAAAACCAATAATAAATAGTATAGATGTAGATATAAACCCAATAGAGAAACAAGCATTAAAATTAAAGAAAAAATTAGACGATGCTTCAAAAATAAACATTATGACTAAAAAAGGAACAGATGTTGAATTTGACATATCTCAAACCAAAGGAGTAGTTGCAAGTGGAAGATACTCTGAAGATGGAACAGGAGGTAATTTAATTCCTGCTGAAACATACATTCCTCCAAACCCTAGAGGTGTAGAAGGAAAAATAATCTTAGATGGAAGCATAAGAACAATAAATAAAACAATTCTTTGTAAAAATCCTGTAATCTTAGATATAAAAAATGGTTCTGTTAGCTCAATAAATGATTCAACCGAAGCACGCCAATTAAAAACAAGTATAGATTGGGCAATGAAAAAATCAAAATATCCTATGAATTCCAAAAAAATTGGTGAATTAGGCATTGGATTAAATCCCAAAGCAAAAATCCTTGGAGCTACAATTGTAGACGAAAAAACACTGGGTACAGCACACATAGCGTTAGGTTCAAACTCTTGGTTTGGAGGAGATATAAAATCACTAATACATTTAGACCAAGTTTTCAGGGATCCTATTTTCAAAATAGATAATAGATTATTACATCTTTAATTAGAAATGTTTATAAATAATAATTTATAATGTTGTAACATGAGACGATTGAGGTTACTTTTTATTCTAGTGATTTTTAGTTTATTACTTGTTAGTTCTGTTAGCGCAATGAATTTTAATGTTAATACATTTAGATGTTCTAACTTGAATGGTGGTGATTTGAAAAATACTCTTATAGATTGGGAAATGTATTACCCTTGTTTATTCTGGGAAGATGTAATAAATGATCCTTATTATTATACAAATACTTTTCATCCAAATATAATAGGTCCTCATTCAGAAACATACGGAGATAGTATGGAATATAGATTTAAAGTAGATGGAAGTTGTCCTTATGGATATAGTCCAGTAACAGGTTATTCTTTTTGTGAATTAGCTAGTACATTTCCAAGAATTCCTTGCGATACTTTCAGAGAATTAAATAAAGGACATCAAACAAATTACGGAGACTCTCTTTGGGATTTATTCAAATCTCCTAGTACATGGAATTACGATGATTTTTATGCAGATTTTATAGAAGCTGTTCCTGTATGTTCTTATTGTGGTGATGGATTTACAGATACAAATAATGACGAAGTTTGTGATTCTGGAAGTTCTTGTGGCGGATATGAATCTTGTCTTTGTAATTGTTTAGGTCCAACTTCACAGTATTGTGGAAATGGTGTTGTGGAATCTAGTTACGAAGAGTGTGATGGAAATACTGGTTCATGTAGTTCTTACGGATATGATTATGGAACTTTAACTTGTAATAATGATTGTGAGTGGATTAAAAGTGGTTGTGGTTATTATCCTGAATTAGATTATTTCGAAGATATAACTGTAAATCTATTAGATGGAAGTTATACATTATCTAATTTAATAAATTATCTTACTGATGAAAATCCTGATTTAGCAATATTTACGGTTAAATATGATGGAACAGCTAATTGTAAAATACAAAATTCAGATGATTTATATTGTACTTTTTCTCAAAAAGGAACAAATAAAATCGAGATTACTGTTCAAAATAAGGATGGTTATTCTGATTCTGAAACATTTAATTTAATCGTTTCTGATGAACCAAATAACGCTCCAGTTTTTGATGAATTAAATGATGTATTCAAAAATTTAGATGACGGAAGTTATACATTACTTAACTTAAGAAATTTTGTAACTTATGAAAATCTCAATTTATTAACTTTTCAATCAAAAATCATTTCAGGAACAGCGAATTGTCAAATACAAACTTTAGATGATTTATATTGTACTTTTTCTCAAGAAGGAACAACAAAAATAAATTTAACTGTTGTAGATGGAGAAGGTCAAAAAGATTTTGAAACATTTAATTTAATTGTCTCCGACGGATCTACTGAACCACCAAATCCTGCTACAACTTTTGTAAAAAGTACTTGTTCGGCAGTACCTGTTTGTGGAGTAGTTCCAGCATCTAGTCCTTCAGGATATGGTATGGTTGAATTCTGTGGAGAATGTCATGCTTGTGGTCTTTCAGATGGAATTTGTCCAGAAGATTTTGTTAATGATGGAATTAGAGGAAATTGTACCAAATGTCCAGATCCAGATTGCACAGTTTATATTAATGGAAGTTTAAGAATTTTTGGAAAACCTGATGCATATGTCCCTTCAGGAATTAAAATTTATGCATTTTATGAATCTGCACCTAATGAAGGTGTATATATTGCAACATCAAAAACAAATGGTTTTTATAACGCAACAATTCCAAGTGGAGAAATTACTCTATTAGTTAAAGATCCTTATTGGGACAGTCAACCAAAAGAAGTTAATTTAGTTCGAGGAGGAAATTATTCTGATATAAACATTTCAATAATAGAAGGAACTTGTAATGAAGATTGTACAGATTCTTTTGGAATTTATTGTAGAGCACATTGTAACGGAATAAATGGTTGTAATTACACGGAAGTTTATGGTTATGAACAAGAATACTTAGCAAATCTTTGTGAATATACGCCTAAAGGAAACGAAGTTCAACTTTTTGAAAATGACGACAAAATTTACAATTACGTTTGCTGTAATCAAGGAGTTACATCTTTACTGAAACAAAAAGTTGATGTAGCAAGATTAAACAATCAATTCATCAAAAATTTAAGATCAACAAAAATTCCTATTGTAATAAATGGACAAATCAAACAAATTGTTTTCACAGTTTGGGATAGAAAAGATTAAAAAAATCTCTTTAAACTTTTTTGACTTTCTTTTAGAAGTTTACTTTTATCTATTGCTTTTTTTGGATTGTTCATTCCCCACTTTTGCAGAAGTTTAAAAATAGTTTCTTTTGCCTTACTTTCATCAACATTTAATTTTTTATTTAAACAAGAACGAACACCTTCTCTAACAACCCAAACACCTAAAGGAGTAGTATAGTCATCAGTTATACATCTGAAAACAATAACTTTTGATTGACGTTTTTTCTGCTGTAAATATTGAATTATTGGAAGTCTTGAAGCATAATAACCTCCTGCAGTTTCAAACGCATACTTTGTTCTGCCTTCAGTGTATTCAAAATCAGAATCTATTACAAAATCATCTGTAGAATTATCTTTTGTTTTCGGAAAAATTATTTCTATAAATTCATAAGAATATGCTCCTGGAAAAAAACAAATAATGTATTTGTTTCCCAAATAATCTCCATAATGAATCTCAAAATTCATTTCAGCATAATCTAAAACTTCTTCATGTGCATGCAAACCAATAATGTCGTCCACTGCCGTTATTGACCATTTCGTTGGAACAAGTTTTGGATTTTTACCCAAAGTTCCCACAGAAAGAAGTTTTGTTAAATGATATTCATCAATATGTTTTTTAGTTAATTCATTTAATCCATCTTTTGCTTTAATATCTGTATCACTAGTTATTTTGTCTATCGCTTTATTTATTTTTACATTCTCAGTTATACGAATACTTTGAAGTTGTCCTGTTGGACCAAAAGGCATGTTAACATTATCTGTTGTGAAATTAGCTTTCAGATTACTCAATGTAATTTCAGAATCAACTGGGTTTGAACTTTTTGCAACTAATTGTGCTTTGTCTAAAATTTTAGGATTTTTTATATCTGCATTAGTTGTAGAATTTAAAAGCTGTCTTCTTTTTTGAATGATTGCAGGAATATTTAATTTGTTTTGAATGAAAAATTTAGGATCGTCATTATGATTATATTTTTGTGTTAGTAAATATCCTACTCTAACTTTAGGATAGTTATTATGTCCTATGAAAATGTTTGGTGATTTACCTCTAATGGTGTTTTTTATTCGCATCAATTTTTTTAAAATTTGTATTATTTATTAAATTCTTGTATTTTTGATATCTTAACCTCTAAAAAATTTAAATCTCCTGATATTATATTTCCTTTCACAATGTTTTGTAAAAGTTCTTTTGGAATTTTTTTTAACGAAGATTTGTTCTTAAATGAAAATAGTTGTATTTTGTGATTTAATATTTTTTCATATTTTGCCTGTTCAAGATCTTCATCATCTCCATATATAAATAAATCAATATCACTATTTTTGTGCCAATCCCATCTCGAAAAACTCCCAAACAGAATAATGGTTTTTGCATTTAAACTCATTAAATGGTTAAGAAAACCACTTTCATAAAGTTTTTTTATTGAAAAAAGTTTTTTTCTATTCTGATATTCTGGGTTTTGATAATTACTAATATAATAGGGCATACTACCCTCTTCTTTGATACGTGTTATTAATTTCATTCTTATGAATTCTTTTAACCAACGACTTATTTTGTTATCTGCAATGTTAATTAACAATTTTATCTCTTTGAAATGCCAATGTTTTGTAGGTTCTATAAAAAACAATTCCAAAACTTCTTCTTCTTTACTTTTTCTTCCCATTTACTTACATTAAAGGTAAGTATTATTTAAAGATTTCTATTTTATTGAATAATATTTTGTTTATAAGTTTTAGTTGGACTTGTCCAGTGTGTAGAAAAATTTATATATTAGTTTATAATACAATTGTATTACTATGGTAATGGATGTAATTCAAGTTAGATTATCTGAAGGTTTAATTGAAAAAGTAGATGATTTAGTTCAAACAGGAATTTACTCTAATCGTTCAGATGTGGTGAGGGATGCTGTTCGTAAATTAGTTCTTTCAAATATTGTTGGAATAATTAAAGAAAAAAATGATTCAGTCAAAGAAGTAAAAAATATTAGAAAGAAATTGTCGTCAAAGATGAAATCATCCAGAGATTTAAACGAAATTAATAAATTAATTAAGTAAATCTTCAGGTTTATTTACTTTTATTTTCTTTTTTGCAAATTTAATTAAGTCATAATCTCTTGTAATTAAATGAAATTTATTTCTTACACATATTGCAACATGTAAATAATCGTAAAAACTTAATTTAAAAAAATCTTCGTTTTCGAAGTTCCTTGCTAAGTTATAATCTTCATTTGTAGTTTTAATTAAATCAATATAATCATCTTCTTTAAAAAAATCTAAAACTATGTTAAATTTATTTTTTAATGTAAATTTCAATTCTTTTAATACTATTGTTGAAACAATTAAATTATTATTTTGAATAATATTGTATGCTTGTTTCCAGAATTTCTTTTCCTTTTTAAAAATATTTAACCATATACAAGTATCTAAATAATAAATCATAATTTATTTTCGAAAGAAGTATTTATAAGTTTTAGTTGGACTTGTCCAGTGTTTTCTGTTTTCCCTTTAATCTTGCAATTGCAAATTCTTCATTTAATGGTTCTTCTAACACTATTTTAAACAAACCCGCACCAGGATGAATTACATCTATTGGTTGATTGTTTTCATCAGTCATATTTTTCAAAGAAACATTTAAAGATTTAGTTGGTGTGACAATTTCTATCGTGTCGTCTCTATTCAAATGATTCTTAGCTTTGAATATTGCTTCATTGTTTTTTGTTGATTGTAGAACTCCTGCAAAAATATGTGTTTGTAAATTAGAATTCTTTTCATACCATTGTGCTTCGTGAGTTAAAGGCGTTGCCAAAAAACCAGGAATGTAACCTCTATTTGAAACAGATTGTAATTCATTTAATGCTTCTTCATAATTCGGTTCTTCTCCTTTCTCCAATTTATCCATAACATTTCTATAAGTTCTTGCAACAATTGCAGCATAGTATAAACTTTTATTTCTTCCTTCAACTTTAAATGAATGAACACCAATTTTAGTTAAATCTTCTATGTAATTAACTGCACAAATATCTCGTGAATTCATAATATATGTTCCGTGTTCATCTTCTTTTATTTCTGTGAGTTGATTTGGTCTAAGTTTTTCTTCGAGAAAAAATTCACCCTCAATTTCTCTATAATCTTTTGGTTTGTTTCTAAGAGTAAAGTCAGACTGGACGTCTGATTCGCTGTTCGCTGATTTCAGAACTTTATATTGCCATCTACAAGATTGTGCGCAAACACCTTGGTTCGCATCACGCTTTGCAAAATAATTCGATAGCAAGCAACGTCCAGAATAAGCAATACACATTGCTCCATGAATAAAAACTTCAAATTCTATTTCGGGGTTCTTTTCAATTATTGTTTGAATTTCTTTTATTGAAAGTTCTCTTGCAAGAATTATTCTTTTAATTCCTACCTTACCCCAAAACTTTGCACTTGCCCAATTAACATTATTTTGTTGAACGGAAAGATGAATTTCTACTTCAGGAAATTTTTCTCTAGTTAACATAATCAAACCAGGATCAGACATAATTAAAGCATCAGGATGTAGTTCAATTATTTTTTCTAAATATTCTTCAAAGAATTCTAATTTATTGTTGTGAGGATAAATGTTTAGTGTGATATATATGCGCTTATTTTTTTTGTGAGTGTATTCAATTAATTCTTTTGTTTGATCTAGATTGAAAGAATTTTCTTTAACTCTTAACGAGAATTGCGGAACTCCTGCATAAAGTGCATCCGCTCCAAAAGCTATTGCATACTTGGCTTTTTCTAAATCGCCTGCAGGCATTAATAATTCTGGTTTCATTCTATATTTTTACCGCCGGACTTGATTCGTGTATTGTTGGTATATATATTGGAACTATTATTTGTTCATTCGATTGTAAGAGCAAATCAAACTTTATTACAATAAAATTTTTTTTATGCAATATTTCAACTTTGCATTCAATCAATGATTTTAATTTAGTTTTATTAATTCCTACAAAAAAATTTGATGCATTTAATACTTCAATTGCCGAGATCTCTTTCTTTGAATCATAATCAATTATTATATCGTCTAATTCAACACTTGCTTTAGATTTTGATTTTGAATTATATACAAATAAACTATCGTTCTGAGAGTCATAATCAAATTTAAATTTTTTAATCATTCACTTCACTCCATTTTAATTTATTTTCAACTATTTTTTGCCATCGACGATTAATTTTTATAACTGTAATTATTAATACTTTATTTTTTAATAATAGTACGTATCTGTGACATTGTGTTTTACTATATTTAAAATAACAATCAAACTTCTCTTCGTTATTATAATTACTCTTCTCCTTTATAGCGTACTCTAATCGTACAGGGTTTATAATATTATCTATTACTTCTTTTTCATCGATCTGTCTTTGAAACATTCTAATTTGAGCGTGAGGAGTTATGAGGATTTTATCTTTAGAATATTTTTTAAGTTTGTTTATAATTTCGTTTTTGAAATTCATATTATTTGTTTATTTATCATATTTAAATATATTATTTAATTTAATCCGAAAAATATTTTATCAAATTAATTTAATTTCTTCGTCTTGAATATAATTGCAGTTAAATTTAATAGATTCTTCTGCCTTTTGAAGTTCAGAACCTAAGTATGCTGCATGTTGTAGGTTAGATACAAGTTCTAATCTAATTATAGTATAATAAATATCTTGAGCTGTAGATCCGTAAATAGATCTTTGGTAATTGTTGTCATTGTCGTAATGGTGGGCATAAATCAAGTTTTCTTTTAGTCTAGGTTCTATTAAAAAATAACCTTTTGGATCTTGCTTCCATTCAGACTCTTCTTTATGTGCTTCAATTTTATTTTGCATTTATGTTTGGATGAAGGTCTTCTTTATAAATGTTTTATGTTATTGTTAAAGGAAAAAAATTGTTTATTTGTTTCTTTAAGAGTTATTTTGAACTCTTTTTGTAATTTTTGTTTGTTTTTCATGCTCAAATGAGTTTAAAAAGTAAGATTTGGTATTTTCTAGCGAAATCAAAGGATGTTTTTGTGTTGGTTTTGTTTCTCTATTTTCTGTGAAATTTTATGACGCTACTCTCTAATGACAAGTGGCTTATTTCGGTGTTTTTTTGGCTCTAGAAGGCTTCTTTTACTAATGGGTGTTTTTTGATTGCTAATTTAATAGAAATCTTTATAAATCAAATTTAATACTTTTGTTGAAAGGTGTGCTGACTTGAGATAAGTTTAGCATATTAAGGCTTAAAGGATTCTTGTTCATTCAAGGTTCTTATGCAATCTTAATATGTTAAAGATTCTGGGTTAGCGATAATAAAAGAGATTTGAGTTTAAAACACGAGGTGTTTTTATGAACGTAAAAAACAATATAAAAAAAATATTTGCTCTTGGAGCAAGCGGTGCATTAGTTGCAACAACTTTAGTTGGAGCTTTTGCTGATTTAAGTGCATACCCAAGTCCGTTTATCGGTGCAGACGGTACTTTAGATGCAACTTTAGTAGTAGGTCAAAATGCAGACATGATTGACATGTTAGGTGCAGTAGATATTGCAGCTTCATTACAAGCTAATGCTTATACAGAAGTTGAAGT
>CAYSFC010000018.1:0-7008 GCA_964430665.1 uncultured Methanosarcinales archaeon
TTTATAAATAAACAAACAACTTTTTAAACAACTCATAATTCTGACAAATTCTATGGGTTTATTGAAGAATTTAACTTTAAGTGCATTATTACTTTCAAAATTATTATTTTCAAATCCAGGTACTAAAATTACTTCTTATGGAGATGTTGGAATTAAATTCAACAAGAACACAACAGATATTAAAGAAGTTTTATCTTTAACTTCAAACTCCAATGCAGGTTTTTATTTGGAATGTGACGAAGTTCCTAAGCTTAAATTAAATGCTTATTTCTCAACAAATAATGAATTTAAACCAACTTTAGAATATGAACTATACGATGACTTTCAAGATTCAACAAACATTCAAGGTATTGTTCTTAATTTAGAAAAAAAGAATAAAGTTTTAGAAAATTATGGTTATTCTTTGTCAACTAAATATTTAGATTTCTATTTTGAAAATGAAAACAAAAGAGATAAAACACAAATTAATTCAACCGATATGAGTTGGATTAGAGAAGAACAAGAAGATAATCAAGAACTTCAAGATATAATTAATTCTATTGATACATCTAATTGGAATATGGCTTTACTTCAATTAATTTCATTATCAATAACAAATGCGATTGATTCTCAAACAGGAGAATTTAACAAAGTAAATGAAGAAACTAAATTTAGAATACTTTCTAATACAAACAGATATTCCTTTACTCTAAATTTACCAAAATATGATTTAAAGTCTGGATTCAAATTATCTCAGAAAGAAACAACTTTAACTTCAAATGGATTCATTGTTGATGAATTTAATGAAAAAGAGTATTCTTTTTTTAGTAATATTTTCTTTAGCAGAGATATTCAAAAGACAAAGAATCTAGTTTTTTTAAATCAAGATATTAAAGAAGATTATGAATTAAATTTAGATTATATGTTAGTTACAAATCCTGGTTCTAGACATATGATTTCAGCAAATATTTTTTATGAAAAATTACATTGTTCAAATTACAAAAAAGCAACAGGATTTAAGGTTGAAATAAAATTAACTGATGATCAAAAAGAACATCTTGAAAATAAAATAAATAAATTTTATGAACAAAATAGATTGAGAGCATCTCCTTTTGAAAATAATAATTTGAAATATAGTTTGTTAAATTCTATTGATGTTACGTCTGTTTCTTCTGGTAGTGAGATTAGTTTAGAAACTTTGTTTGATGATAAAATAAATTTAATAGCAGGAATTAGTTATTATGGTAAAGAATCAGGCATGGATGTTAAATACGATATAAATAGGCAAGGTGGAAGTATTGCATATATTTTTAGTAATAAAGGAATATTTGGTATTTATATTGATGGAGAAGTAAAAGTTTTTGCAGGTTTAGGATTAGAATTTTAAACTTTCTTTTAATTTATCGTAATCGACTTCTATAACAACACCAAAACCTAAGTTTTTCCAAAAATCAACTATATCTTTGTTAAAATATTCATGTAACAATATGGACATATAAGTTCCATGTGAAGCCGCCAAAATAGGTCCTTTTTCATCTTTTATCAAGTTCAAAAATTCTTTCATTCGTTCTTTCATTTGAGGAATGGTTTCCCAATCATATTTGAATTCAGGATTTGTGAAATAATCTTTAATAACTTCAACATAATCTCCTTCAATAAAACCAACCCTACTTCTATCACACTCAGTTAATAAATTAGTTTCTATTAAAGGTAAATTGTATTTTTGAGAAATTTTTGTTGCTGCAATTTTTGCTTTGAACTGAGTTGAAGTATAAACTTTATTTACATCGGAAAAAATTCCAGAATCTAATAAATTTTGTAATTCTTTTTTACCTTCTTCATCTAAATCCCAATCTTCTAAAGGTTTGTTTTTGTCAATTTTCGTTAAAAAATGTCTTAAAAAATATATCTTCATAATATTATTTCAAATAAATATTATATAAAATTATCTATGCAGAACGTTTATAATTATTATTTATTTTATCTTCAATATTACGATATAATTTGATACATTCTTCTTGTGGTTTAGTTTCCCACATTTGTTCATATGTTGGAGGTAAGTTAAGAAATCCTCTATCTCTTTTCAAATCCATATAAATTTCAACCATCTGTTCATAAGAAGTGTAATTGCTTTCGTAAATTTTATCTTTACAAGTGTTAGTAAAATCAATATGTAATAGAGAATGCGACATTGGATCATAAAACATATTTAATGTCATTTCACAACACACATAGTATAACAGTATACATATTTATATACTTTTGGGTTTTTGTTTATAAAGGCGTCAATTATTTTTCTCTTTGTAAATAGAATAAACTCTAAGCGCTGCGTAACCTAAAGCTCCAATTATTCCTGCAGGAATATCTTTTATATCAGGTGTTGTAAATAAACCATATATTTCATCTGAACATATTGTAGAAATAGTAACTCCTGTGCTTAATGCTAAAGGCAAGTATTTGTTGTTTTTTAATTTATCTGCCAAATTTTTTATTTTTCCTTTCTTTAATTTTGAAGAAGCGTACTGACTCAAAATATCTATAGTTATATTTGTGCCTGTGTTTATCAAGAATCCTTCCCAAAAATTTCCTGTATGATTTAAGAAGTAATATTCGTAAGAATTATGTTTTGGATATGGTTTTTGAGAATAAACTTCAGTTCTTTTCATAACTTTTAATCTTTCAGCTAAACTAATACTTATGTTTGCTAAGAAATCCAGATTTCTTTCCTTCACTATTTTTTTTAACACGTTAAGTAAAATATAAATTCTCTTTAAATAATTTTGTTTATTTCTATTTATTTATATGGAAATAGAGATTTTATATCCGTCATTCTTACTTTGAAATAATGTTTATTTTCATCATTAGAACTTCTCTCGGGTTGAACATGTATTGAATTTATATCATATCCAAGAAATATTCCTTTAATTCTTTTAATGTCATTATACGCTTCTTTGTTTAAAGATTCAATACCTGTTGTTATTAAATGGTTTTCACCAGGTTTTGTATTGCAATATGCTAAATTTTTTAATGTGACTTCTATTTTATCTCCTTTTTGAAACATGTTTGCACCAAATTTTCAAAATCTTAAACATTTTATAAATCTTATTAAAATTAAATTTAAAAAAACAACAGATTTATTAATAAATTGTACGAATAATTACGATGGTAAAATTATTTGTTGCTACAAAAGCTTTCATTTTCTACAAAAATAGAGTTCTTTTACTAAGAGAATCTTCTAAATATGAAGATGGTTCTAATGAAGGTAAATATGATGTTCCTGGCGGAAGAATTGAACCTGGGCAAAGATTTGATGAAAGTTTATTGAGAGAAATTAGAGAAGAAACAGGTTTAGATGTTGAAATTGGAAAACCTTTTTTTGTAAATGAATGGCGTCCTGTTGTGAATGGTGAAGAATGGCAAATTGTTGGAACTTTCTTTGAGTGTTTTACAGATGATAATGAAGTTAGATTATCTAAAGATCACGATAAATATGTTTGGATAGAACCGAAGGATTTTGAAAATTATGATTTAAATGAAAATCTTTATGATACTTTTCAAGCATATTTAACCAAAAAAGATTAAAATTCTTTAAAAACATTTATAAATAAATTAGTTCAAATATGTTGTATGTCTTTAGAATTAGCAACGCAAACATTGGTCAATCTTTCTATATTGTTGCTTATAGGAATTACTTTAACAATTATTGCAAATAAAATAAAGATTTCAAATATATTTTTATTAATCTTGTCTGGAATGTTTTTAAGTTATGCCAATATGGTTGGTTGGATACATATAGAGTTTTCAGATGTTTTGTTGGTTTCTTTAGCGTTAATAACTTTAGTCATGGTTGTTCTTGAAGGTTCTAGTAGATTCACGGTTAGGAGAATCGAACAATATTCTATGAGTTCTTTAAAGATGATGTTGACTTTTATGTTTTTTGCAATAGCTTTTTTAGCTATAATTGCTTCACAATTATTTTTTGAAAAACTAACTACAACTACTTTTTTATTTTCTGCAATATTGGCCGTAACTCTTGTTGGAACAGATCCTTCTAGTGTTTTTAAAATGTTGAAAAATTCAGGAAATAAAGTTGTTCAAATTTTGGAATTGGAAGCAATTTTCAATACTCCTTTCACTATAATCTTACCATTTATTTTTTTGAACATATTAACTTCTGTTGATCAAAGTGTGGGTCAAATAATTGTGGGTCAAATAGGTCCTTTAATTTTACGTATAACTGAAGGAATAGGTATGGGTGTATTAATAGGATATTTTGTTGCAAAGATATTCAAAAAATTTTATATAAAAGATTTAAGTCCTTTGTTGTTGCTTACAGCTGCTTTAATTGCTTATATTGGTTCAGAGTCTTTAGGGGGTTCAGGTGTTCTAACTGTTGCAACAATGGGTGTTTTTCTAGGGAATATGCTTGCTGAAAAACAGGAAGAAGAGTATCAACAATTTAGTGGATTACTTTCAAATTTATTTATTATGATTGTTTTTATTCTTACAGGCTTGTTAATTAATGTTGATTTGAATTTAATGTTTGTTGGAAAAGTTGTATTACTTTACTTTATAACGTTGATTGTTAGATTTGTTTCTGTGCATCTTAGTTTGGCCAAAGAAAAGTTCAATTTTAAAGAAAAAATATTTTTAACACTAACTATACCTAAAGGTGTTGCCGTAGCAGTCGTTGTTCTTTCTTTAGTTGTTTTAAATCTAAGTGTTCAAAACACAATATATTTAGAAACAACCATAAAAGCAATAGTTCTTTCAATGGTCTTATCTTTGTTGATAGCAACAATAGTAGTTCCGTTTTCACACAAACTCTTAACAAACCCGAATGTAGTTCCTATTAAGAAAAAAACTAAAAAAAAGAGATAACTATTTAAACCAAATATAATTATAATTATTTGATAACTTAAATGAAATTAAAAGATATTGTATCGACAGCAATTATTTCTTCTTTATTTATTGGTTGTACTTCATCTAAAGAATTTAAAGTATACGATAATTTTAAATGGACTGTAGCACATAGATCTTCCTGTGATGTAAGTGAAGTATATAACTTTGGTTGGAATAAAACTAAATCTTACATTGTTAAAAAATATCTAAATATGGCTTATAAAGCAATAGCAGACAAGAATCCTGAATATAAAGAAGCATATAAAAGATTTGAAAAATCATTTGGTTGGGATGGAAAATTAACGGATGAGGATAGGAAAATACTTTCAAAAGAATTGTGGAAATTAGATTCTTTTCCTTACAACACGATAATTGAACCTAATGAAATTTTAAATTATATTTCTAGTAAAAAGGAAGAAATAATTTCTATTAAAAACTAAGTTGTGCAAATTGTTCTAGAACGTGTTCACTAATTTTTATTATGTTTTTTCTTGCTTGTAAGTCTTTAAATGTTCTATCTAGTGAGAAATAACTTTTTTCTTCAAAGAAATCTTTTTGTACAGGAATTCCTTTAGATATTAATTTGAATATATGTGTGTTAACTAATTCATCAGTTAGTCCAAGAACTTTTGCAATTTCTGTTGAAGTCATTATTTTAGATGACATGTATAATGTGATAAAAATTTCTTCTTCTCTAGGCGTAAGACTTATTTTCATATCTTGTTCCATAGTTCTTTTATCACTCATATTTATTCTGTCCATTCTTTCAGAAAGCTTATCTAGTTTGTTTTCTAATTCTGCTAAATACCCATAAAGAATTTGTATTTCATTTGTGTTTTGATTTATAGAATCAAGGTGTTCTGTTAATTCTGTTTTAACTTTAGAGAATGCGAACTTAGTCCCTGTATGTATTTCTCTTATTTGTTCTTTAATATCTTTAACTCCACCCATAAACACACCTATTGAAAAGATAAACCACTTCTTTTTAAATATTGTTATAATCTAAACATATGTTTTCTAACATATATTTTAAAATTTGAAATTACTGTAATCTTTGTTATTGTAATTGTTCTGAGGTGTATTAACATTATCAGTAGGGGTTGCGCTTGTTAAATCAGGTGTATTAAATTCTTCGGTTGAAGGAGTTGAAAAATCAAAATTAGATTCATTTTTATCGATTGAAGAAGAGAAATCGTCTTCATCTTCGTCTTCTTTGCCTTCTGGCAATAGTTTTTTTAGTATGAATGAAAATAGTAAAATAGACACATAAATTATTAATAGAGCCATCAAAGTTGATAATTTGGCGTTAATTACACCAAATGCATAAATCATTGCAGAGAATGCGAAAAAGTACACTGGAGTTGGAGAACTTAGAACATATGTAACTTTGCTTGAAAATGTGTGTTTAAATGAAATTACGCTTATGAAAATAGCATATATTGTTATTATTAATATTACTACAAACCTATCCCAAGAAAAAGCAGACTCATAATTTGCAAACATATATTGCATGGAACTAACTATTATCCAAAATAAACTTATTCCGTTTCCTAAAGCAGTATTCCAACCTAATTTTTCTTTTTTATGTGTTCCAAAGTAAAATTCCATAAGTAACCATAGAAAAAATATGGGTGCAATTTGCCACAATAATTCTGGATTTGTGAATGGTACTGAAATTATTGTTTTTATATCTGTAAAAGTTTTAATCCAGAAAGGATGCATCACCATGTATCTCATTTATAAACTTACATTTATAAATATATTGGGTATTCTTAATTTTATGGTTAGATCTAGAAAAGAATTGGCAGTATTTTTATCTAAACTTAATGTATTTTCAAAACCATCTGTCTATCTTGAACAATATCCTTCAGATAGCGAAGTTGCAGCAATTTTACTTTGGCAAGCTGCTTTGAATGATGAGATTGAAGGCAGGGAAATCATTGATTTGGGTGCTGGAACAGGTATTTTAGGTATAGGTGCTTTGCTTTTAGGTGCTAAAAAAGTTTATTTTGTTGATATTGATGCTAAATTAAAGGCTGAAATTGAGAACAACTTAAAAATTCTTTTAGATTATTGGGAAATTGATATTGAGGGAAAATGGGAATTTATATGTAAAAATGTTAAAGA
>CAYSFC010000018.1:7108-8389 GCA_964430665.1 uncultured Methanosarcinales archaeon
AATCCTCCTTTTGGTACTCGTTCTAAACACATAGATAAGATTTTTTTACTAAAAGCTTTGGAACTATCTCCTTCAATCTATACTATGCATAAAACTTCCACCAAGACATTTATAGAGGCTTTCTCAAGAGATGAGCATCTGAATATTGCTTGGAGAGAAGATACATCATTTCCATTAAAACAAACTATGAAAGAGCATAAGAAAAAACTTGAAAGAATAGAAGTTACTTTATTTAATTTGAGAAAAAATTAAACTATTTGATAAAATAATTCTCCTGGACAAAATTTAAATTGTTTTAAAGTGTTTTTTAGATCTATGTGTTCTGGATTTTTTAAATTCTCTGTGAAGAAATTCATTTGGTTTCTTAAGTATTCAAAATCAGTTCTAGTACGAATGCTTGAATCTTCTTCAAATTTTTGTTCAATTCCAAATTTTTGAATTAAAGAATTAACATATTTTATTTGAGATTCTGTATGAGACATTATTTTTGTTATGTTATATAATTCTGCAACGTATTTAATTACATTTTTAGCAATTTCAACTTTTTCAGGATTTAATTTTTCACCAAAATCTGATTGTATGCAAAAGCCTATTGAATTTGTGTTAAAACCAATAGAATGAGCTCCCTCAATATTAAATGGTCTTCCTTGAGTTAATACATTTGTTTTACTTAAGAATAAATGATATCCCATACCTGCCCATAATCTATCTTTTTTGTGATGTGTTAACAATTCTTCAAATTCTTTGTATTTGTTTGTTGAATGTAATATTATGTATTTTGGTTTGTTTTCTCTAAATATATTTTCTTCTAATGTGTCTACTCGGTTTATGATTTTAGGAGGAAGAATCATCTCGTTATGAAAAAAATTCATTATTTAAATCTTTGGTTTTTGTTTTTACTTTTAAGTCGTTATAAAATTTTCTAACTTAAATACTTAGTAATTAAGTTTATAAATGAATCGAGGTTTCTGAGACTATCATGGAAATCAAAATCATTCAAAATGAAAAGAACAGACTGGTTATGGAAATACCTGGCGCAGATCATACTCTTTGTAATTCTCTAAAAAAGGAACTTTTAAGTGTTTCTGGTGTTGAAATTGCTACGTATGCTATTGAACACCCATTAGTTGGAGTTCCTAAAATGATTGTTGAAACAAAAGGAGCAGTTACTCCTAAAAAGGCAATTGAGAAGGCAATTTCAGAACTACAAGCTAAAAATAAAGAATTCTTAAAGTTAGCAAATAGTTTAAAGTAAATTTTTATTATGAATTTCTTAGATTT
>CAYSFC010000018.1:8489-11191 GCA_964430665.1 uncultured Methanosarcinales archaeon
TATTTTCTTTTTCAGATAATTTTTTTTCAGACAAATTTATTTCAAAATTGAAAAAAGAATTTAAAGGTACTTTGTATGTTTATCAAGGCGTTTTTCTTCCAGAATTAAAAAAAGGAAAGACCTTTTGGATAGGTCAAATTCCAATAATAAGTTATAAAATAAATTAATCTTCAGAAGCCTGTTATACTAGGCGAAAAATAGCGAGTTTAAGCACGGCTTAACTCACTGAAAAATAAATTAATCTTCAGATTCAGCAAATTCTTTGATAGCATCAAAATTTTCAATAATAAGCTTTGCTTTATTTTTACCAAATGAAAAAGGCCATTTTGGTTTTTCTTCTTCGTCTTTCTCTCTGTAAAGAGTAATCATTTTATTTCCTTTAAATTCACTAAATTCATGCATAATATTCACCACACTTGTAATTATATTCTCAAGGCAAACTTTAACCATATATAAGTTTTTTTATAGTTTTGAAGAAAGGCTTATAAATTGAAAAGTGTTTGTACATTTGATTGAATTGACTAAAAAAACATTGATTCAAAGAATTAAAGAAGACATTATTCCTATTTCTGTGGGAATAGTTTTTCCTATAGGATATTCTTTCATTAAAACAAAACAATATATGCAAAAACAAGAAGAAGAAATTGAGGAATCAGAAAAAAGTTTTAAAAAAACATATTATACTTTCCCTCGAAAATTTTTAAGTTCTGTAAAAAATACTTTGTTATTAACACTGATGTTGAATGCAGCGGACTTAATTTATCAAGCAATCCCTACAAACATTCATCAAGACAAACACATTAAAGTTTCTACAACTAGAAGAAGATATGATTTAACTAATCCTTCTTTCTCTGAGAATTCTTTAAGATCTCTTCTTTCTTTAACTAATTATTATCCTTTGAAACATCTTTTAGGTTTTGGTGAAAAAGAATACACGAGCATAAATATTAAATTTCAAGATAATGGTGATAATATACATTTAAGATATGTTTTTCCGGGAAAATTGAGACCTGGTTTAATTCCTTTAAATAATTTACCAGAACCAGAAGTGTATGTTGATCAATCACGTATTGATGGAAAATATCTTAAAGAACCTTGTAAAAGACTTGGAGAAAGAATAATCTCTGAAAGCAAATTATTTTAAATGAATTCTATTTCAAAACTACATGCATACTTTAATATGGATTATTTTGTCAGGCATTGTTATTAGTTCTATTTCTTTTTTAGCAGCATGGTTGCTTAAATCTAAAGTAACTTCTTGGTTACACTATTTAATATCTTTTGCTGCAGCTGCATTAATTGGAAGTGCATTTTTTGATTTAATACCTGAAGCAATTCACGAATTGGATGTTCATTTAGCATTGATTTTTGTTTTAATTGGAATATTATTGTTCTTTTTTATAGAGAGATTTATTCATTGGCATCATTGTGGTAAAGAACATTGTCACAAAAAATCTGTGGGAACTTTAAATTTAATAGGTGATTCAATTCACAATTACTTAGATGGAATACTTATTGCAGGTAGTTTTCTTTTGAATCCTATAACAGGTATATTTACATCAATATCTATTGCATTACATGAACTTCCTCAAGAGATTGGAGATTATTCTGTTTTAATTCATGCTGGTTATTCTCATAAAAAGGCTCTTAAAATGAATGTTTTAGTTTCTTTAACAGCTATATTGGGTGGAGTTTCAGGATATTTTTTCCTTTCAGTTTTTTCATCATGGATACCTTATTTAATAGGTATAACTGCAGGAGGATTTATTTATATTGCTTTGAGTGATATTTTTCCAGATTTACACGAACATAAAACTGATAAGAAGAAAATACTTGTTGAAGCAATAATTTTAGTTGTGACTTTAATTTTATTTTATTTTCTATTTTCTATTCTTGCTCATTCTCATTAGAAGATTTTTTATAATCTTCAACTAAAACGCAAGTGTTAGATATATATTCAATATTATTTTCTTTGCAAAAATTTATTGCTTCTTGGCTTTCTGAACCTGGTTGAAACCAAACTTTATTTATTTTTAATTTTTTGACGCTTGGAAGAATTTGGTTAACAACTTCAGGTTTAACTACAAAAATAACCACATCTATTTTTTCAGGATAATCTTCTATTGTTGGAAAACAATCTATTCCTTCAATATCTCTTTCAAAAAGATTTACAGGTACAACTTTAAAACCCCTATTATGAAAATGAGTTGTTAAAGTGTGACCGTATTTAGAAATATCTTTAGATGCGCCCACGATTGCCAGCACGTTGTCTTTTTTTAGGAAGTCGTCTATCATAATGATATAATTTTAGGCTCATATATATTATTTTCCATAAGTTATTTAAAGGCATTTTAAGTACTGTAGATTACAATGGATAGAAAATACTTATTTACTTCAGAAAGTGTTACTGAAGGTCACCCTGACAAGATGTGTGATCAAATTAGTGATGCAATATTAGATGCTATGTTAAAAGACGATCCTGAATCACGTGTAGCTGTAGAATGTATGGCTAAAACAGGTTTTGTTATTGTGGCAGGAGAAGTTACAACTAACACATATGTCGATATTCAAAAGATTGTTAGAGACACAATTCTAGAAATAGGTTATAATAATCCTGAATTTGGGTTTGAAGGTCAAACTTGTGGTGTTTTAAACGCAATTTCAGAACAATCTCCTGATATTTCACAAGGAGTTACTGTTGG
>CAYSFC010000018.1:11291-14638 GCA_964430665.1 uncultured Methanosarcinales archaeon
ACTAAATATTATATTAACCCTACTGGTAAATTTGTTATTGGAGGACCTGTTGGAGATTGTGGTTTAACTGGAAGGAAAATTATAGTTGATACTTATGGAGGTCATGGAAGTCATGGCGGAGGATGTTTCTCTGGAAAAGATCCTTCTAAAGTTGATAGAAGTGCTTCATATATGGCAAGATATATTGCTAAAAATATTGTGGGTGCTGGTTTGGCAGATAAATGTGAAATTCAGTTAGCTTATGCTATTGGTGTTGCAAAACCAGTTTCTATTTTAGTTAATTGTTTCGGAACTGAGAAAATTGATGAGGTTGAAATAGAAAGGATTGTTGAAGAAGTTTTTGACTTAACTCCTGGAGGAATTATTTCAACTTTGGATTTGAAAAAACCAATTTATCAAAAGACTGCATCTTATGGTCATTTTGGCAGAGATGGTTTCTCGTGGGAAAAATTAGATAAAGTTGAAGAAATAAAAAAGAAAATTTAAATTATTTTTTTGAATTTTTTTGATGTCATAACTTCTCCGTAAAACGATTTCCATAATTTTAGGCAAGCTTTTTCTGATTTTTTTCCTTTTTTTGTCGTGGCAATTAAATCTTTCAAAATTATAACTGAATAACCATTTGAAAATGCTCCTTTCACAGATGCATCAACACATACTTGCGAATTTACTCCTGTAATTACTAAATTATCTATATTATTTTCTTTTACAAATTTTTTAAACTTTTCATTAGTAAAAATATCATAAGAATATTTTATGAATTCAAAATCTGATTCTTTCGGTTTTAATTTATAATATTCAAAACCTTTTGTTCCGTTTACACATAAAGATTGATTGTAAGGAAAATCTAAATTTAAAAGTTTGTTTTTTAAATTAGTTTTAACTTTTGAAATATTTTTATCCATTCTAAAAAAAATTAAAGGCAAATTACTTTGCCTACAAAAAGATAAAAAATATTTTAATCTTGGAACCATTTCTTGAATTGGTGTTAAATCTTCAGCTCTATTTAGTTTTATCAAACCTTCATCCGAACAGTAATCGTTTTGAATATCTATTACAATTACTGCTCTTTTCATTCTATCACCACTATTTTTTGAACTTCTTCTAAAATTTCTCCACTTAATAAAACTTCTTTAAGTTTTTCAATATCTTTGTACAAAGGTCTATCTTTTTCTAAGAAATCAACGTATTTTCGCACTGTATTAAAAACAACTTTCATTGCTGGTGAAAGAGATTTTTTTGTTTCTTTCATTCTTAGTTCTGCGGCTTGTGTTGCTGCTAAAAGTTCTATTGCTAAAATTCCAAAAGTGTTGTCAATTATTTTTTTAGTTTTTATAGCTGTGTTTGTTCCCATACTCACAAAGTCTTCTTGATCTGCTGCTGTGGGTATCGATCCTATTGCTGCTGGCGTACAAAGAACTCTGTTTTCATTAACTAAATAAGCTGCAGTATATTGAGGAATCATTATTCCTGTGTTTAAACCAGGATTTTCTATAAGAAAACCTGGAAGTCCTTCGCTTAGTTTTGAATTAACCAAACGATTGACTCTTCGCTCTGAAATAATTCCTACAGTTGCAATAGATTGTCCCAACATTTCTAATGGAATAGCTAAAGGTGTTCCTTGAAAGTTCGCACCAGTTAAATAAGTTCCACCTTCTTCATCAGGAATAAATAAAGGATTGTCTGCTCCTGCATTTATTTCTATCTGTACTTGTTTTTTTGTGTAAGCTATTGCATCTCTAACAGTTCCTAAAACTTGCGGTGTTGAACGAATACTATATGCGTCTTGAATTCTTTCTTGCTTTGATAAAATTTCAGAATCTTTTAGAAGAGTTCTTATGTTTTTGGCGGAAATTATTCCTCCCTCAAACCCTCTTAATTGGAGAATTCTATTATCAAATGCCATAGTTACTGCTTTTAACGCTTCGAATGAAAGAGAAGATATTACTTCTGCTGTTTTAATTAATTTTTCAGAGTCTTCTATTTCTAAAGAAGATAAACCTGCTATTAATTGTGCCCCATTAATTACTGCTAATCCATCTCTAATTTTGTATTCTATTGGTTCTAGATTCGCTCTTTTTAGTGCTTCTTTTCCTTTCAAACGTTCTCCTTTGTAAAATGCTTCACCCTCGCCTATTGGAACTAACATAGCTTGGGCTAAAGGTGCTAAATCTCCACATGCTCCCACTGACGCAGGATACATAACAGGAGTAATATCTTTATTTAACATTTCTGCTATGAATTCAACTACTTCTAATCTTACGCCTGAAACTCCTTTACATAAAACATTTAGTCTTGTAGCTATAGTTGCTCTTACAACGTCTTTTGGTAAAGCTTCACCATAACCTGAAGCGTGGCTATAAACCATATATGTTGATAATTTTTTTGCATCATCTGGTGAGAGAATTACTTTTGCTAATTCTCCTATTCCTGTTGTTGTTCCGTATGCAGGTATTTTTTTCTCAAAAAGATATTCGACAAATTTTCTGCTTTTTTTTATTTTCTCTTTTGCTTCTTGAGATATTGTTATTTTTTCTCCTTGAGCAATTTTTTTTAGTTTTTTTGTTGTTAACGTTTTTCCATCTAATTCCATTTTATTTCACCTTATTGTTTACACTAATTAAAAAATTTAAATTTGTTTTTTAGAAAAAAATAGAACGATGTTGATTCTGTTTTGTTTTATTTTGAGAAAGGGCAGAGCCTGGGATTTGAACCCAGACTAGAGGATCCACAATCCTCTGTGCTAACCAAGTTACACCAACTCCACCATTTATAGTGCTGAAGCTATAAGTAGAAGAAAACCTTAGAATATTTTTAGAACTAACAATGAATACAATCAGCAAGTTTTTTTGCTTTAACCTTAGTTCTCATAAAAAAAAGAAAAGAAAGATAATATTTAAACTTATCTTTTTTTCAAATCTTTGTTAATGAACACTAATGTTAATATAAATAAAATTATTCCAAAAGTAATTCCTAACAAAGATTTAATTCTATTATATTTTATTAACATAATAAATGTGTTTAAACCTGCTGAGAAAAACAATGAATATGAAATTACAGGATTTATTGTTTTAGTTCCGATTAATATAGCGATTATTACAATTAAATTTATTATTGCAATGGTTGTAAATTCGAATGTATTTCTTTTCTCACGAAATTCAGTTTGTTCTTTTTCACACTCATAATTAGGAACATACTTTTCACCACCATATGTGTTATTTTCAACAGAAGCTGGTTCAAATCTATAACAATCTTTTTCAAAATCACCTATAACGTTATCTGATAAAGTATTTGTTACAAGAAATGTCAGTGGGCTAAATACGAGGACTATGAGTAAAACAAATCCT
>CAYSFC010000019.1:0-12949 GCA_964430665.1 uncultured Methanosarcinales archaeon
TCGTTTCAGGGGTTTTAAAAAATCAAGGATTTTTTCCAAACCATAGTCGCTAAAGCTCCTAGGTATCTCAAATTCTTTCGATACCCAAAGTCACTGTTCGTTTCAGGGGTTTTAAAAAATCAAGGATTTTTTCCAAACCTTTAAAAAGCGATAAAAGTTTCCTAACTATCTAAAATGGCAATATTACAATTAAGATCAAATAGAAAGTCTACTGGAGGTCGTTATAAAAGACCTAAAGTTAAAAGAATGGCTAGATTCGGTAGATTATCAACAAATCCTAAGGTAGGAGATACTAAAACAAAATCTGTTCGCACTATTGGTGGGAATAAGAAGGACAAAATACTTAATTCTAACAAAGTTAATGTTTTTGATCCAAAAAGTAAAAAATACGAAGTAGCAGAAATCAAGAATGCTGTTGAAAATCCAGCTAACAGACATTTTGTTAGACGTAACATTTTAACTAAAGGAACTGTTGTTGAAACTTCTAAAGGCAAGGCAAGAATAACATCTAGACCTGGTCAAGAAGGCGCAATAAATGCTGTTTTAATAACAGAATAAATAATTTTTTTATATTTTAACAAATTATTTCGTAAATTTTTCAATTTTCTTTTGAAAGAATATTTTAAATAATTCATTTTATTTTAAAATATGAGTGAAAATTTGTTAAAGAAGATTAGTTGGATTCTTTTTATTATAGGAATTATGTCTTTATACTACCTCTCAGAAGGTCTGTTATAATAGATAGCTTTAAAAAGGAAATTAATTTCCTCAAAATACTATGAAAGTTCCTAAAGCGACTAACAGACATTGTCCTTTTTGCAATAAGCATACAGAACATAAAGTTATGCAAGCTAAAAGAAGAGCTAGAAATCAAACTAGACCTCTGAGTGCATTTTCCGATAAAAGAGTTAAAGCAAGAGGAGAAAGAAGAGGTGCAGGAAATCTAGGTAAATTCTCAAAACCTCCTATTGCTAAGTGGAAATCTACTGGTAAAAAAGTAACTAAAAAAACTGATTTTAGATATGAATGTTCTGTTTGTAAAAAACAACATATGCAATCAAGCGGAATTCGAGCTAAAAAGGTTGAATTAGTTTAATTGTAATTTTTTGTTCTAATTTTCAAAATATTTAAATAGTTCTAGATTCAAGAATAAGTCGTAGTAATTTGTCGAGGTAGTAAAATGATTGAATTAGGCGGAAATATTACCCTTGTGGGATTTAAAGAAGTTGGTTTTTCTGAAATGATTGTGGTTAAAAAACTTGTTGGTAACTACGCAAGAAAAATATCTGACAAAGCAGGTGAATTGGATAATTTAACTATGACTGTTAAACCAATACATCAAAACCAAGAGGATGATTCTTCTAAATACGAATTGCATGTTAAAGTTATTCAAAAGGGCAAGGTTTTTACAACAGAGGTTGTAGATTTTAATCTTTTTGTAGCTATTGATTCTGCCATGAAGAAAATATTTACTGAAATGAAAATAAATAATTGAGTAAATCAAAATGGCTAAGAAGAAGAAAATAGATTTAATTTGGTACATAGTATTAATTGCGCTTGTTATCATAGCTTTTGTGTGGATGATAAATATTCCTAGAGACTCTCTTTATGGAAAAAATGTTACTGAATCAACAAATATTACAACAGAAAATGATTCAAGCATTAATTTGGAAATCAACAATGTAAACGAAACATTAAACATAACTAATGATGAAATAGTAATTATTGTTGCTGACAATATAACTAATAGAGATGATCCTATGTATGCTGCAGGATGTTGGTGTCAGGGAGCAACTCACGAATATTGGACTAATGATTGTCCTTGTCCTGTAAAGGAAGCTGTTGAAGCAGTATCTCAAATCAAATAATTTTTTATTTTTATATTAATTTAAAGACAACATTTTTAAATGAATTTCTGTTTCGTCTAGTCTATTACACATAAAGGTAGATTTAAGATGGAAAGCATAAAAGACTTTGATTTTGTTCAAGTAGAGAAAAACGTACTCCAATTTTGGGAAAAAAATAATATTTACGAAAATATCAAAGCACGAAACATTGGGAAAAAAAGATATTATTTCTTAGATGGTCCTCCTTATGCTAATGGTAAAATTCATCTTGGTACTGCTTGGAACAAATCTTTGAAAGATATGTTAATTCGATTTAAAAGAATGACTGGTCATGATGTTTGGGATAGAGCTGGATGGGATACTCACGGACTTCCAATTGAAGGTGCTGTTCAAAAGAAACTTGGTCTTAAAGATGCGAAAGAAGTGAAAGAACTTGGCATCAATAAATTTATAGAAGAATGTAAAAATTTTACTTTGGAAAGAATAGATGAGATGACAAAAACATTTATTGATATGGGTATTTGGATGGATTTCAAAAATCCGTATAAAACTCTATCTAAGGAGTGGATAAATGCTGTTTGGTGGTTTATTAAAAGAGCTCATGAAAAGAATCGACTTTATGAAGGATTTAGAACTATGACTTGGGATATTCCTGCAGCAACTGCTGTTGCAAAACACGAGTTAGAATATAAAGAAGTTGAAGATACAGCAATTTTTGTCAAACTACAACTGGTTAGCAGCGAGCAGCGAGCAGCGGTCGAAGAAAAAGAATACCTTGTTATTTGGACTACTACTCCTTGGACAATTCCTTTCAATTTAGCCGTCATGGTTAATCCAGAATTGAATTATGTTAAACTTAAGGTTGGAAATGAATATTGGTGGGTTTGTGAAGATTTGATAGATTCTTTCTTACCTAAATTAGATGTTGAATATTTTGAGGAAGAAAAAATTAAAGGAAATTTGATGCAAGGTTGGGAATATGAACATCCTTTTGCAGTTGATATGAATTATCCTATGATGAAAGAAGAATATCCTAAGCTTCATTCAGTTTTATTGTCAAAAGAATATGTGGATACTTCTGCAGGTTCAGGTTTAGTTCATTGTGCTCCTGGTTGTGGTCCCGAGGATTATGAAGTTGGATATCGAAATGGACTTCCTGCTTTCAACACAGTTAATGAACATGGAATTTTTGAACATGCTGGACGATTTAATGGTTGGGTAGCTAAAAAAGACGATTATAAGTTTATTGAAGAAATGGAAAAACATGGTTGTTTGATACATACTCATTCTTATGTACATGATTATCCTCATGATTGGAGAAGTAAAGAACCTGTAATTTTCCGTACAACAAAACAATGGTTCTTGAAAATTGAAGATATAAAAGAACAGTTAATTAAAGAAAATAATGGAATACTTTGGAAACCTAAAGCAGCATATAATGCATTTAATTCTTGGCTTGAAAATATTCGTGATAATTCGATTAGTAAACAAAGATATTGGGGAACGCCTTTACCTATTTGGAGAAATGTTGAAGATGAAGAAGATTATTTAGTTATAGGTAGCTCAGATGAATTAGAAAATTTATCTGGTGTAAAAGTTGATGATCCTCATATGAATAATATTAATAATATTGAAATAAAACAAGAAGGAAAAACGTATAGGCGAGTTGAAGATGTTGCTGATGTTTGGCTGGATGCCGGTGTTGCTGCATTTGCATGTTTAGATTATCCTATAAAAGAAAAAGATTTTGAAGATTTATTCCCTGCAGATTTTATTTTGGAAGGAAAAGATCAAATACGTGGTTGGTTCAATTTACTTCATGTGGTTGGAAATGTTGGTTTCGATAAAAAAGCTTTCAAAACTTGTTACATGCATGGATACATAAATGATGCAGGTGGAAGAAAGATGTCCAAATCTGAAGGAAATTATATTTTACCTGGAGAGATTTTTGAAAAATATGGTGTGGATGCCTCAAGAACTTATTTTGTAGGTTGTGCAAATCCTGGTTTGGATGCATCTTATAATTTTGATGATGTTGAATTAAGATATAGAAATCAACATGTTCTTTGGAATTTACATAAGTTTGTAATTGATATGCAAAAAAATAACGGATTTACTGATGTTGATTTAAGAGCTGGTTTAGAACATTTAGATTTAGAAGAAAAATTTATTTTATCTAGATTAAATTCTGCAATACATAAAGCAACAAAAATATTAAACGATTATGATTTAAATCAATTCCCTTACATTTTAGAAAATTTATATTTGGAATTGTCTAGAACTTATGTTCAGTTAATTAGAGATAAAGCTACAACAGGAAGTAAAGAAAATAAACAAGCAGTTTTTGCAACTTTAATTACTTGTATTGATAAAATAATTACTATGTATGCTATTACTGCTCCTTTAATTACTGAACAAATGTATTTTAATCTTAAAGAAACAGGATTAGAGATGTTTGGAAAAGAATCTGTTCATGAAAATGAATGGCCTAGTTTCAATGAAGATTTAATCGATAAAAATCTTGAGAAAGGAATGGTTGAAGCTCAGAAAATAATAACTTATTCTCTTTCCGCTAGAGAAAAAGCTAAGATGGGTGTAAGATGGCCATTAAATGAATTAACTATTGATGTGGATGATAATGTTAAATTAATAATACAACAATATGAAGAATTGATAAAAAAGCAGTTAAATGTTAAGCACATTGTTTATGAAAAAGTTCCTGTGAGTTATGATATAAAACCAGACTATAAAGTTATTGGTAAAATGTTTGGTACAAAAACAGGAGATATAATTCCACATATACTAAGTAATAAAGAACTATACGTTAATGAACTTGAAAAAGATTTAGAGAAATTTGAAATAAATGGAAATGAATTCACAAGAGATATGTTTCAATTGGAAATAAAAACTGGAGAAGGAATTTGTGCAGTTTTATTTGAAGGTGGAAAAGTTAAACTGGATATTGAGTTAACTCCTGAACTCGAAGCTGAAGGATTTTCTAGAGAACTAACAAGAAGAATTCAAAATTTACGTAAAAAGGAAGGTCTTGAAAGAGTTGATGAGATAAAACTTTATGTTGATTCTTCTAATAAAGATTTATTAAATAAAATTTTAGAATTTTCTGAAGATATTAAAGTTAAAATTGGTGCAACTGAAATAATAATTGGTTGTGAAAATCCAAAAGATACTTTCAAGATTAAAGAAGAAGATTTTAAAATAAATTTTGAGAGAATTTAATTTTTTTTCTCTAATTTTTCTAATAATTTTGGCCAAAGTTTAAAATCGTACATTTTTTCTCTTCCTTTTTCAGTCATTTCAGCCAACGTTTTTGTTTCTCCTTCGGGGATGAACAAGTAATCTATTCCCATTCCTTGAGATCCTCTTAATTCTTTAGTTAGTATTCCTTTTTTCTCTGCCCAAACAACTATTGGGTCTTTATCAGGTTCGCAGTAAGCTAAAGCTTCTACAAATTTACAATTTCTATTATCTATTCCTCTCATTAAATTGTAAAATCCTTCAGGCTGTAACATTCTTTGTATGTCTGCCATGTATGCTCCTGGAAAACCATTATATGCTTCAATCATAAACGCGTGATCTGATTTTAAAACAGGTTTATTTAATAAGTCGGACATAATTTTGGTTGAAAATTTAGCAACTTCTCTACAATCTTTGTGTTGAACTTCGGGAACGTCTAAAGTTTTGCTTATTATTTTATAATTTGAATTAGAAAAATATGATTCAGCAACTAAAAGTTTCTTTGGATTTCCTGTTAAGAATATTATTTCTTCTTTCATAAAGACGCATTTATTTATATATTTATAAATTTTTGCTAAGAGTTTCATGAAGTATTTTTAAAGCAACTTTGCCATTTTCCCAATAAAGTAAGTCTATTGCTTCTTCATAGGAACACCATTTATATTCATCATGTTCTGGATATATGTTTTTAGTTAAATCAATTTTTTCATCCGATGTAATTTTGGCACCCCAAACAAATTCAGTTATAGTAACTCCGTCCTCTACTTCAGAAATATTTACATTTTCTTCTTTTAATATTGCTTCATAAAATCCTTTTTCTGTAAATTGAAAAATATGATAAGGTCCATAAAGAGATTGAACTTCAGTTATTGTTGTTTCTTCTGCAAGTTCTCTCAAAGCACATGCTTGTAATGTTTCTCCATCTTCTAAACCACCTGTACAAGCTTGCCAATTTCCACCTTTTTCAGGAATTCTTTTTAGTAAAAGATATTCAATTTTATCCTCTGTTTGTCTGTATCCATAAACTTGTATTTGTATAGGTAATCTCATTTTAACATTTTCCTCTCAATTTTAATATTAGTATCAACATCAATTTCTAAATATTTTGGTCTTATTTTTTTATTATTAGTTTCATCTAAGAATCTTGAAAAGGAGTCTACTGAAATAAAGTTCAATTCATCTATAAAAAATTCATTACACTCATGTACATGTCCATTTATACAAATTATTTCTTTGTCGTATTTTTTTAATATTTCTTGGACTTTTTTATATTCTGAAATATTTATTTTTTCTTTCCAGTCAGTAAACCAAGGAGTATTTGAAATATCAAAATAATTTAATGGTGCGTGAGAAAATATGATTGTTTTTTTGTAGTTCTGAGAAAGTTTTTTATCTAACCAATTTATTTGTTCTTGATCAATACTTATTTTATAATCATAAATAAATGCATTATCTGATTTAATTTGTTTTACTACGTCTAAGAATATGTATTGAACTCCATCTATTATTTTCTCAAAATAGCAAGAATCCATGTTGAATAATTTAAGAGCTTCTTGTTTGGAAAAATTATATAATTCGTGGTTACCTAATACTATGTTGTAATTTAAATTATATTTTTTTAACAAATGTTTGATGTCTTCTATGTGTTTGATGTCTTTTTCTTTTGTATTTCTATAAATTTGATCCCCTAAGAATATAATCCAATGTTTTTCTTCAGATTTTTCTAAAGAAATAAATAAATCTTCTAAGTCATTCAAAATAATGTGTGAATTAAATATATTTCTTAGAAAGTTTTTGTGTTCTTCCCCATAATGTAAATCTGCAATCACTATTAGTTTCATAAACATAAGTTAATGTGGTTTTTTTATAAATTTTTGTAAGAAAGATGGTAGTAATATTTATAAATGGAAAAATATTCTCTAAATTACAATTTGAACTGAAAAGTTCAGTCTACTCAAGTGCGGAAAGCGCTTTTGGCGAAGAAAACGGCCTAAACCATTAAATTTGGATTCTTGGCGGTTTTTGGAGAGTGGCTCAATGGAAGAAATAAAAAAACTATTAGATAGCGATAAAATGATACTTGGTTTAAAGAGAACTATGAAGAATCTCAAAAAATCAAAGGTAGGGAAAGTTATTTTGGCAAGTGATTGTCCAGAAGGCTTTAAAGAAGACATCGAATACTATGGTAAATTTGCTAATGTCGTTATAGAAAAAGCAACAATGCCTTGTGACGAATTAGGTACAATTTGTAAAAAACCTTTTCCAGTAACAGTTATCGGAATTCTTAAATGAGGTTAATTTGTGACGATGAAATTTAAATATGATATGGATGCATTGCAAAAAATGAATCTATTTGAAAAAGTTACTAAGGCTAAATTAAAAGACATGTTTATTCACAATGAAAAAATTCATTTCATTGTAGCAAACGGAGAACTTTACAAAGCTCTTGGTAAAGATAAAGCAAATGTCACAAAATTAGAAGGTTTATTGAAAAAGAAAGTTAAAATTGTTGAATACTCAGACGATTTATTGAAATTTGTTGTTAACATAATGGCTCCGTTAAAAGTGGTCGATATTAAAAACGATGATAATGTAATCACAATAACTGGACCAGATCAAAAAACAAAAGGATTAATGATTGGTGCAAGAGCACAGAATCTTAGAATGTTTGAAGGAGTTATTCAAAAATACTTTCCAGAATTAAAAGAAATAAAAGTTATATAATTATGAGGTTATTAAAATGGCAAAAAAATCATCAGGTTTAAACGCAGGTAAGAAATTAGCTGCACGAAGAAAAACAAGTCGGTGGATGAGTAAATGGTTTATTAAAAAACATTTACCTTTCGCAAGAAAAGCAGATCCTTTAGAAGGGTCTTCACAAGCTTCCGCAATTGTTCTTCAAAAAGTTCAAGTAGAAGCAAAACAGCCAAACTCTGCAATGAGAAAATGTGTAAGAGTTCAATTAATTAAGAATGGTAAACAAATTACTGCATTCTTACCAGGAGATGGTGCAACAAAATTAGTTGATGAACACGATGAAGTTATTGTTGAAGAAATCGGCGGTAAGATGGGAAGAGCAAAAGGAGATCTTCCTGGAGTTAGATGGCAAGTTATTAAAGTCAACGATCAAGCATTAGCAGCTCTATTAAGTGGAAAAATAGAGAAAGCTCGTAAATAGGTGAATAAAATGTCCGAAATATTAGCATTTAACAAATGGGATTGTTCAGAAATAAAAGTTGAAGACCCAGGTCTTATAAGGTACATATCTGTTAAGCCAAATATTGTTCCGAGAACAGGGGCTAGATATGCAGGAAACAGATTCCACAAATCAAAAATATTTATTGTTGAAAGATTGATGAATAAGCTTATGGTTACTGGAAGAGTTGGAACTAAAAAACACAAAGTTTCTTCAGGTCATAATTGTGGAAAAGGAACAATTGTATATAATATTGTTCTAGATGCTTTTAACATGATTGAAGAAAAACTGAAGATGAATCCTGTAGAAGTTTTCGTTAAGGCTTTAGAAAATGCATGTCCTAGAGAAGAAATTTTAACTATCGAATATGGTGGTGCAAGATACCCTAAGGCTGTAGAGTGTGCTCCTCAAAGAAGAATAGATAGAGCATTAAAATTTATGACTCAAGGAGCATACAAAAAAACTTTCAACTCAAAAACAGATGCACATACAACTTTAGCAAACGAAATTATAAATGCATATAAGTTGAGTCAGAATAGTGTTGCAATTTCAAAGAAATTGGAAGTTGAAAGACAGTGTGATTCTAGTCGATAATTCGCATAGCGAATCTCCGAGATACTTGTATCGACTAAGGATTTACAAAGCAAATCTCCCGAACTATGTTTGTGGAAATTGGTTAATTTTATTTTTTATTTTATATATTTATTTCATCATTAATTATATATATTAGTTCTTTAATAATAAATGTATGTCGGAAGAAAATTTAAAAAAGCTAAAAGATGAATTTAAAGAAGAATTCTCTAAAATAGACGATATTGAACAATTAAGAGATATTTATGCCACTCATTTAGCTAAAAGAGATGAAATTATAGACATTTTACAAAAAGAGAACGAAATTCTACTTAAAACTGCTTTTAAGAATAAAAATACCGAATAAATTTTAATTTTACCTTAATAAGATTTAAATAATCATATGCTAATTATATACTATGAAAGTTCAACACAACCACGTCTGTTCTCTTTGTAGTGAGGAAAAAACTTGTTTTGTTTTTACAGATTTTGACACTCTTTTTTCTTCTTGTGCTGAATGTTTTGAAGAACTTGAACAACATATAAGTTTTGTAGATGAATTTGAAAGTGTTTGTTCTTTGTGTGGAATGAATAAAAAAGTTAAAAGTTGCGAGTTCAAAGATTCTCTTTTTTTCAGAGATTTTAAAATTTGTAACTCGTGCAACATTCACTTGAAAAAGTTAATTGAATTAAGTGATGAAAATAATCATTGAAGGTAATTATTTTTCATCTCTCGGATTTTATCAACATATCTAACAACTTCTTTTTGTTTGTTTACATCGATAATAGCATTCTGATTTCTAAATCTGTTGTACCAAATTATAGGTTTTCCTTTTTCGATGTTTTTTCTAAAACTTGAAAGTAGTTTATCTGGATCATTAGTTCCATATCTTTTTGAATCTAACAACCAACTAAGAGCTGTTTCTCCTAAATTATATGATATTAATTCAAAGCCTTCTAAATGTTTGTTTGGAATAACTCCTTTTGAAGTTTTGTATCCTTTGAATTTATTTTGAATATATTGTCTATACTTTAATCCTGCCTCTATATTTTTCATAGGATCTTTTTTTATTTCCTCGAAACTATAACCTGTTGTTTGAGCTGCTTGGGTTTTTAATTGATAGTATCCTGCAGCAGTACCTGCTTTATTAAGAGCATTTGGATTGAAAGTGGATTCTTTTTCAACCATTGCAAAGTTACTTGCGATGTAATCAAGATTATCTTTATCAAGACCTAATTTATTGTAAACTTTGAAAAAATTGTTTGCAAAAACATTCAATTTCGAATTTGATTTGTCATATGTTATGGATTTTTTATCTGTAGAAATTTTATAATTTGTTTTGAGTATTTCTTCTGGAATTAAAATTTCTTGACCTGATTTTATATTTCTTAAATCTTTTATGCCATTTAAGTCTAATATTTTTTGTATGTTTTCTTTTCTTTGAACGCCATTACTAAATTGAGTGTACTTTCCTGCAACATCTGAATAAATTGTTTGACCAGATTCTAGTGTGGTGTAAGGAATTTTATTTCCATTAACATTTTTATAATTAATTTCAGCTGCTAAACTTGTTGCTAAACTTAAACCCAATATTGTTGTTAGTGTTTTTTTCATTTTCTTACCTATTGCTAACATATTGTTCTTCACTCTTAGTAATTTCGTTGTATGTATCGTGTATAGTTCTAGCTAATTCTGTCGTTTTTGGATTTCCAACTTCATCTCTTAAACCATACACCCAGAAACCTTTTGCATAAGGTTTTTTACTACTATTGCAATGAACTTCTACTGCAATTGCATTTTGATTTTGGTAACTATCGTATTCTTTTATTGTTTCATTTATACGAGTTTTTTTCTTATTCTTAGTTACTTTGTTATCATAATCAAATATGTGAACTTTGAAATCGTCTTTTCCATCTTTAGAGTCCATTTTTTCTAAGTATTCTTTTGCTTTGTTAACTATGTATCTGTTAAAATCTGATTCTTTGTTGAACTTTGAAAATTTTCTATATTTTTGTGGAACTTCAGCACCGGGTAAATTTCCGTGACCTACACTTAGAACTACATTTTCTATATTGTTTTTATCAACATATTTGTATATTCCTTTAGCTAATTTGTATGAAAGTAAGTTTAAGTTCGCAGTGTTTGAATACATTTTAAGTTCGTCTTTATTTGTGACAAAAAACATTTCAGGTATAATTACTGGAATTTTTGAATAGTTCATTACATCAAAATTATATTGTTTGTGATCAGAATTACTTGGAGAATAGTTATGATTTGTTCCATTAACTAAGTTTTCTAAATCTTCGTCTAATTCATCTTCTTCGATTAATTTTTTTAGTTCTTTTTTATTTAATTTTTTGTCAAGAACTTCTTCTTTTTGTGGAGCAACATAAATTGTTTGTTTTGCTTCTTGTTCTTTTATTGAATCAGATAAATATTCTGTAAGTTTTCCTTCTTTAATTCCTGAAATAAGACCTACTCCTAAAATTGTTGCTAATGCAACGCCTGATTTAACGTAATCTTTAGATGTTATATCTCTATCATAAATTATGTCTTCTTTTGCAAAATTAAATAGTTTTTTTGCACCCCAAGCAGATGCTAATATTCCTGGCGCAAAACCCAATGTATAGTATAATCCTTTGGATATTGCTTCTAGTGTATCTGTAGAATTAGCAATTTCATATATTGCATTACAAACTTCAGGATGAGCATTAAAAGCAGCTTTTTCAGCCATATTAAGTAGAATTGAGTTCGCAAATAATGTTGTGGCGACGCCTGCAGCAGGTACGATTATAGGTTTACCTACATACTTAACTGTAAGATCACTTAAATCTCTTCCAATGTTTTTTGCACCTTCAACAAGCCAATTTGCAAATGTCATGTAAAAATGTAAGATTATTTTATTTATAAATGTTTTGTTTTTGTTGTTACTTTTAAGTGATTACATCATACAGATTGTTTTAAAAATGCCTGTAATATCCTAATTATATGGTTAGGTTGGTTAGAGAAAACAATTTAAATGTGGAAAAAAGAGGTAAATTATTGCCTTTTTTAAGAAATAATTTTAAATTTTTAGATAAAAATAACTTGATTAACCTTCTTGAGAGTAAAAGAGTGAATATTAATGGTACAATTGTAATTGAAAATGTTTTGTTAAATGAAGGAGATTTAGTAACAATATTAACACCTAAATGTATGGAACCTAAAGTTAATACAAATTATAAGATCATATATGAGGATGAATATTTAGTTGTTGTTGATAAACCTGCAAACTTACCCATACATCCTGCAGGTAAATATTATTTTAATACGCTTACCTATATGTTGAAAAGGAAATATGATTATATACAACCAATTAATAGATTGGATAGGGAAACTTCAGGTGTTGTTTTATTTGGCAAAGATAAGAATTTTATAAACAAAGTTAGAATGTTGTTTGATAAGAATTTGATTGAAAAAGAGTATTTGGCAGTGTGTTTTGGTAAAATAAAAGATGTTGAATTAAATGATCCTCTTATGGTAAAAAAAGTTGGAAAAATAAGAGATAAAGTTGTTGTTGATTCTAAGGGTAAAAAAAGTTTAACTAAAGTGAATTTGATTGCTAGTTCAAATAAATTTTCTGTTGTAAAAATAAATATAAAAACTGGAAGAAAACACCAAATAAGAGCTCATCTTGCACACATAAAACATCCTATTATAGGAGATAAACAATATGGAAATTATCCTGGACTTTTTGATAGATGGATGCAAGGTAAAGATGTTGGTGATGAAATTATTGAAAAATTTGGAGCGAGTAGACAATTATTGCATTGTGCCAGAATTGAATTTAAACATCCAATAATAAATAAAAAGGTTGTATTTAAAGCAAAAACCCCTTTAGATATGAAAAGATTTATATATAATAATATGAAAATTAGAGTATAAACAGGTGTGTTTTATGAAAAAAAATAAAAAAAATCAAGAAGACTTTTCAAAACTAATAATTCTTTCAATTGTTGCGATTGTAGGAATTTTCTCAATTGTATTTATGGTAAATAACTCTGTTGGAAACAACTCTGTTGATGAGAGAGCAAACCTTGC
>CAYSFC010000020.1:0-12696 GCA_964430665.1 uncultured Methanosarcinales archaeon
CCTCCAGGAGTTCCAGGTAGTTCTATTGTTGGAGTAAATGTTTCTGCATTTGATGTATTAAACACTACAACACAAATAAGTCTTTATGGATTACCTTTTGCAACAGAACCAGCAATAATTCCAAACGACACAGTTACAATTAATTCATTTGTTTTGGATGAGAATTATTTAATTCAAGTAACTTGTGAAGATATTGCAGAAGATGATATGGAAGAATTTTATTACTATTTGGATGATTGTGAAGAAGAAGAAGCATGTGAAGCAATAGTTATTGAAGAATTTTTAAGTCCTTATGAAGAAACTTATAATGGATGTGTAGACATGTGTCTTGAAAATGAAGAATGTGAAGATACTTGTTTCTTAACACGTGCAGAACAAGTTTGTGTAGATGAAGGAGAAGCATTTAATATGACTGTTCCTAATGCAAACTTAACATTCTCAGTAGGACACTTCTCTGATTATGAAATAAGTGATAATGAATCACCTATCGTTCAACTTAACAACGAAAAACCATACAATTTAGATACATATGAGTTAGATTTCACAGCACTCGGAACTGGAAGTCAAATTCATTCGGTTAAAATATATGTTGATGGTACTCTTGATGAAGAATCGTCTTTAGCATACTCAGATATTTTCTCAGAATGTAATAATTTATCTGAAGATTGGACACAAATAAATTGCGTATTAAACATTTCAGCTGAAAACAATGATGCAATAAATATTGTTGTTCAAGATATGAGTGAAGAAAACTTAACAGATGCAACAGATAATTTCAATGCAAATTTCTGTGGAGCAATAATTACAGAAGATGTTGTATTAAATTCAGATTTAAATTGTTTAAATCACGGATTAGAAGTTTCAGCAGAGAATGTTACAATTAATTGTAATAACAATAAAATAAATTATGAAGGTACAACTGACTGGGCAGGTATTTATAATAATATGAACTATAATGGTTTGGTTGTTGAGAACTGTGAAATCAAAAACTTCAATATTGGAATATATCAAAATGATGCTTCAAACAGTATTTTTAGAAACAACATAATAACTAATTACTCAGAAGCAGGAATTTATTTAGTTGCAAATCTTCCAGTATCAAACAACATTATTGAAGGAAACACATTATGGAGTTTACAAGATACAGAAGGAAAAGCAATTTATGTTGATGATGATAACAACAACATAACAAACAACATAATTAATTGTATGGATATTTCAAATAGTACAGGAATTTATGTTCTTGATGAAGGAAACATTCTTTCAGGAAACGACGTACAAGGATGTTCTGTAGGAGTTTATGTTGATAGTGTTACTGAATTAATAGATACAAACGGAGAATACTATGATAATGGTTATGGAATGTATTTTAAAAGCAGTGGTTCAAATGTAAATGTTTCAAACGCAAATATTTACAACAACGCAGATGGAATTTGGTTGGAAGGTTCATTCATAAATGTTATTGATTCTACGTTTATAGGAAATAACAAAGTTGATGAAGTACCTTTAACAGGTTGGCCAAGACCAATAATGGATGTTTCAATAGAGGAAAAACCAGCCGAAAGAAGTGGTTTACATATCGATGCATCATCTAGTGCAAAAATAATTAATTCAGAATTTGAAATGAATGGTGAATTTGGTGTTTACGAAGAAGGAACATCAGCAAGGGCAGTGTATACTAGTTGGTTGATTACAGGTCAAGCAAGTTGTGTTGACAACAATGTTCAATTATATACTGGAGGTACAGGAATAACCTTTGATGGTGGAACATTGGAGTTAGATAATTGTACTTTATACATTGATGAAAATGAAACAGGAATTAATTTAACAGGAACAGTTTCTTCGTTAGAAGTTACAACAGAAAACTTCAACACAACAAACGCAACAGAAATAGAATTTCCAACTGCAGAAACAAACATAACATTCTATGTTAACGACAACACTTCAGTGCAAGTAGCAGTTTCAGGAATTGATGGAATTGATTTAGAAAGTAATGGAGATAATGTAGGAATAAGAGGAATTGATGTTTTCATCAACAAATCAGATAATTTAACTTGGGCAATTGTTGAAATACATTACAACCAAACTGAGTTAGATAATTTAGGAATTCCCGAAGAAAACTTAAGAATCTATTACTACAACAACGGAACTTGGGAAGTACAATCTGATTATGGAATCGATAAAGAAAACGATTACATATGGGCAAATGTAACACACTTTAGCACATATGCGATTTTCGGTTTCGAAGATGAAGAAGAAAGTGCTGAAACTCCTTCATTTGGAGGTTCAAGTATAACTGTATATTATCCAACAGAAGATGAACTTCTAACAGGATACACTCAAATACTGAAAAAGAGAGATAGAATTAACTTTAAAATTGACGAAATATATCATAGTGTTGTTTTATATGATATCTTCTCAGACGCTGTAGAGATTAATGTTTATTCAGATTATTTTGAAAAGAACTTATATCCTAATGATGTCTGGAAAATTGATTTAAACAACGACGAAATATATGATATTTCAATAAAGTTAATCAATAAAGGAACTGATGATGCAACTCTTTTAGTAAAAAGAATCGAAGAAGCAGTTGAAGAAGATTATCAGCCTGAAGAAGTGATGGAAGATGAAGGGAACATTGATGTATTAGAACCAACTGAACCTGGATTAAGAAGCGAAGAAGTAATGATAGACGAACCTATTGATGAAGAAAAAGGAAGTTCTTTATGGATTTTAGGACTTGTTGTATTAGCAGTAATAACTTTAGTGGCAGTTATTGTTAAATTAACAAGAGAACACCATAAAATTTAATTTTTTTATTTTTAAAAGGGAGATTTTTCTCCCTCTATTTTTTAGAAAGATTTATAATTAAAATTAATTTTGCCTTCTTTTATGTCAGATTTAAAAATTGATGGCTCAAATATAATTGAAGAGTATAAAAAACTAAAAGAAGATTATAGAAGAGAAAAAAGAAATAGTCTAACTTATTTTGTTGTTGGTGCAACAATTTTAACAATAGCAACACTAGGTTTTGCTAAATATAGTTTTGAAAAATATATAAATTCTCAAAAAGAAATATATAAAAATTTTTCAGGTATGCATGATGTTGCATTTGATTTTAACAAGGACGGATTTCCTGATCAAGTTCTCAGAATCGGAGATATTAATATTCCTCACTATAGTAATGTCGAGATTGAAAATGACAAATTCGTAGTTAGATTTTATAATAAAGAAGAGTATAAAAAACTTAACCCAGACACAAAAGTTAATTTTGAACAATGGGAAGAAAGATATACAATCCAACCTGTTAAAAATTCAGATTTAAAAAGACGACGTAGATAATTTTATATATTATATATTGACTATTTCTAAACATGTTATTAGAAAATGCTAAAGGAATGAGAGATATTGCTCCAGAAGATCAAATATTAAGACAAGAAGTTATTCAAATAGTGCAAACTATTTTTGAGAAATATGGTTTTTCTCCTTTAGATACGCCTGTTATTGAAAAATTTGAAGTTCTTTCGGCAAAATTCGCAGCAGGTGAAGAATCTGATGCTATGCAAGAAACTTACCAATTAACAGATAATGGTAAGCGAAAACTAGGTTTAAGATTTGACTTAACTGTTCCTTTAGCGCGTTATGTGGGTTCAAATCCTGTTTTAAAGATGCCTTTCAAGAGATATCAAATGGGAAAGGTTTACAGAGATGCTCCAATAAAGTTTGGTCGTTATAGAGAATTTACTCAGTGTGATGCAGATATAATTGGATCAGATGATATGATTGCAGATGCAACTTGTCTTCAAATGGCTCTAGAACTTTATCAAAAATTAGGTTTAGATATTCAAATAAAGGTTAATAACAGAAAATTATTCAAAACAATTATTACTTCTTTAGGTGTTGAAGAAACTAAAATAGAATCTGCAATGATGACTTTAGATAAATTGGCAAAACTTTCTAGAAAAGAAATTGATAAAGAATTAAAAGAAAAAGGAATTATTTTAGACGTAGATAAGTTTTTAGAATTAAAATCTAAATCTTTGGATGAATTGTCAACAGTATTTCCTGATGATGAAGGAATTAAAGAATTAAAAGAATTATTTTCATACTTTAACACAGATAAATTAATTTTTGATGCTGAACTTGCAAGAGGTTTAGGTTATTATACTGGAACTGTTTTTGAAATAGTTTCTCCAAAACTTGATTCTTCTATTGGAGCTGGTGGAAGATATGACAATCTGATAGGCAGTTATCTAACAGGAGGTAGTGAACAGAAAAGCAGTAAATCTTTTCCTGCAGTTGGAATTTCTTTTGGTCTAGATAGAATCGTTGATGTAATAAAACAACTAAAAGATGTAAAAACAAAAACAAAAACAAAATTATTTATTATTCCTTTAAACACAAAAGAAGAATCCTTCAAAATTGCAAACCAATTCAGAGAAGCAGGTATTCCAACAGATATTGATTTAATGAATAGAAATCTTTCTAAGAATATGAAATTTGTTCAATCACAAAATATTCCTTTTGTTGCAGTTATTGGGGAAAATGAAATTAAATCTGGAAAAATTTCTTTGAAAGATATGAATAAAAAAGAAGAAGAAATTATTTCTGTAGAAGAGGCTATAAAGAAAATCTTATAAAAGAATTAAGATTTGTCTCCTAAATGCCTGAAATCAATGAAGAAGAAATTAAATTAGAAAGAAGAGTAAACAAAGCAGCAGTTGGTTTAGGAATTTTAACAGTTGCAACAGTTTACAGTTCTATAATTAAATATGGTCAACATAGTAATTCTGCTAGGTTTTATAGGCTTGAAACTTGTTTTAGAGAACCTGAATGTTTCTTAGAAAACTTAGGAACTTTCTCAAATTTGGTTCAGAATTCGTTGATTGATGGAATTGAATTAGGAATATACACTGGATTAGCTTTAACGACAGGATATTATACTTTCAAAGGCATTAAAAGTTTATATAACAAGATTACTGCAAATAAAGAATCAAGTCAACAACAATCTTTATAAAGCAAAATCTTCTTCTAAAACTTGTTACGCAAGAGCTTTTAGATGCAAATAAAGCTTCAAAATCTTAAAAATGTAAATTTTTGAGATGCTGAAAATTATATGTAATTTTCAAGAATTATAAATAAGGTGAAAAATTATGGCAAAAGAAACTGTAGAAGTTTTAATTACAGGCGGTAAAGCAACTGCTGCACCTCCATTAGGACCTGCACTAGGACCTATGGGAGTAAACATTGGTAAAGTTGTTGCAGATATTAACGCTAAAACTAAAGATTTGGCAGGAATGCAAGTTCCAGTTAAAGTTATTATTGATAAAGATACAAAAGAATACGAAATTTCAATTGGTACTCCTCCAGCATCAGCTTTAATTAAGAAAGAATTAAATCTTAAAAAAGGAGCAGGTAAGATTGGAGAAGAATTTGTTGGAGATTTAACTTTCGAACAATTGATGAAAATCGTTGGAATGAAAGAAGATGCTTTAACAGGTACAACTAAAAAAGAAAAAGCTAAAGAAATTTTGGGTACTTGTAGAAGTATGGGTATTAAGGTTGATGGTAAGATTCCACAAGAAATTGTAGAAGATATCAACGCTGGAAAATACGATAGTAAATTTTAATTTTTTTTATTATTTTTCAAGACAATAGTTTGCATTATTTTTTTCTAATTTAAATTCACAGTTTTCTGTTGTTGAGCAAATTGATTTATGTGATTCAACTTTTGTTTTAGAATTAATAACTTTAATTTTATTTTCACAATAAAATTGAACAGGTTCATTATTTATTTTATAATAATATCTTTTCATTTTTGTAAATATATTATTGTGTAAACGAATGGTGCTAATTTATTTAGTCTTCTTTGGTGTTCGTCTTTTATGAACTTCGCAACAGACGGACCATTACGAACTGAATCATAATTGTGGATTTTTTCATTTAATAAATTTGCTAAGTCTGTAACTTTTCGTTTACTTCCTTTTTTATATTCAGGTTTATTCATGTTTTGAAATAAAATTTCTTTTTCATCTTCTGACCATAATTTAAATCCCATTTTAGCACATAGATTTATTGCAGATTCTTTTTTAAAAGAGTAACTTTGACCATGAATTCCTAATTTGTTTTCTATTTGGGTTTTTGCTCCGTTCTCACCCAGCTCTCTTCTTTTTTCAACTGGAATTGAATAAGTTCCTCTTTTTTCTTTTTTCATCAAATCATTCATCGCATTTACAGCATTTAATCTGTTTTGAAGAGATAACTCTTCGTATTCTTCTAGAGGTATTGAACCTTCATAAGGTTCTTTTTTTGCAAATTTAAGCTCGCCATGATATCCTCTTAAATGAAATCTTACACCTTCTTTTGCAGTTGATCTTGAAATATTATGTTTTTCAGATAAAGAAAGAATTTTTTCTATTTTGGTTAAAGAATCACCATTTCTATAATGATCTCTTATTTCAGGATATGTTTTTTGCCAATTTCTTCCTAATTTTATGGCAGATTCTATTGCTCTTAAGTTAGATGCGTCTATTTTTTTGTTTTTAGAAGTTGTTTTAAAATCTGAGACCATATATTTGAAAAAAGTTTCTCTATTTATAAAGGTTTTTATTTTATAACTACTTAAAAGTGATTACAAAAAGAAACTTTTATAAATAAAAAATAATTCACATAAACATGGAATTTAATCTTAATCATCCAAGAATACCTTTAAATTTAAGCGAATTTGATTTGGATATTGGACATTTAGAATATCAAATGAAGAAGATTACTGGTTACGATATAAAAAATATTGAAAAAGATTCTAATACGAATGATAACGTTCCTAAACAATTCGTACCTCTGTTTTCGCCTGAATGGGAAGGGGCTACAGAATTTGTTAAATTTAATAATAATTTGAAAAAACCAGTTTCTAAAATATATTCTGACAGAGAAAGTTTACTTAAGGATGTTTTATATTTTTATCAAATGTTATTTTTTCAAGAAGTTCTTGCAAAACAAAGTGGTATGGGTGGAGATCAATATCCTAAAAATTCATGTGGTCCAAGTAGTAGAAACATAGTTCTTTCTGGAGCAAGATTGGGTATTGATAATTTGGCTTATGCATATTCAGACGCATTAACTTTTGGACACATATATACAATAGCGCCTTTTAGATTGGAAAAAGAAAATGTTAAAGGATTAATTATTTTAGATCCAACATATGCTCAGTTTAATGGAAAAAGAAATAAAATAAGTATTGTAGATAATAAAACATATAAAATTGAAAATAGATCTGAAAATTTTTTTCCTAAAAAAGTTATAGCAATGCATCAAATTAAAGAAGATCCTAAAGTTTTAATGGATGAAAAAAATGGTTATGATATAAATGAATTCCTTAATTTAGTTCATAAAAGTCCAAAATATATAAATTTCAGATAACAAAACGTTTATAAATAAAACACGAGTTCTCAGAATACTATGGTAGATAGAGTAGGCGGTTTTAGGAGAAAGACACGAAACAAGCTAAAAAAGAATGTTTCCGAGAAAGGAAAGATTAGCTTACGTAAATTCCTACAAACTTTTGAAAAAGGAGATGAAGTAAACCTGGTAGCAGAACCTGCTTATCAAAAAGGTATGTATCATCCAAGATTCCACGGTAAACGAGGAGTTATTAGCAAAGTTTGTGGAAAGTGTTATGAAGTTAAAATAAAGGACTTCGATAAAGAAAAAATAGTAGTTGTACATCCTGTACACATGGTGAAATGTTAGAATGTCACATCCTGAAATTATAGATAAAAAAGCATTAAATTTGGCGCAAGTAAAGGCAACATTGAAAAAAATCCACAAAAGAGACGAAGAATTAACTTTTCGTGGTGGAAAAACAGAGGATTACATAAATGAAGTTGCCACAATTACTGAAAAAGCAGCTAAAGATGCTTTCAAAAAAATAGAATCACTTGAAATTTCAAGGGTAAAACCTGAGCACATAATTAAAATTGTTGACTTGCTTCCTGAAAGCGCAGAACAATTAAAAGTTATGTTAACTGGATTCAACTTAACACTCAAGAAAGAAGATTTAGAACAAATCGTAAATGCCTTGGATGAATTCAGACCATTGAAAAAATAATTTTTCTAGTTCTAACTTTGTTAATTTTTGTATTTCAAAATAGGAAGATATAAATATATCTAGCAAATAAAAGAATTAATTAGATTTATGAGGGTTTAAATATGGAACAAATAAAGCGTGAAGAAGAAGCAATAGTTTTGGACTTTTTGCCAAATGGATACGCTGGAGATAATAGACCAAGTCATTTAAAGACTGCAATTGCTCAAGCTATTGGTAAAAATAACTTGGCTTTGTTAGAATTAATCCCTCGAAAAGAAATTTTCTTACAACCATACGAAGAAGTTTATGTGGGAGATGGTAAAAGAGAAAAAATTCACCATGTAGCTGGAAAAATTCCTTTAAGTAAATTATCAGTTACTGCAAAGGGAGAATTAGATCACGTTCTTAAACAAATCATAAAAGAAAAAGAAAGCGACTTTGTTGAGTTTTTCAATAAATCTCAACCTTTGAGTACTCGTATGCACTCACTAGAACTTTTACCTGGTTTAGGTAAAAAACACATGTGGGAAATTGTGGAAGAAAGAAGAGGAGATCCTTTCAAATCTTATGAAGATATTAGAAAAAGAGTACATTTAATTCCTGATCCGGAAAAGTTGATTCTGAAGAGAGTCCTTAAAGAACTTGAAGGTGATGAGAAACACAAACTATTTGTGAATTAATTTATTTATTCAAATTCTTTAAGGTAAATGAAAATGAATAGATTGGAAACTAAAAAACTAGAAAGTAATCTTTGGAAGATTTATTTAGTTATGATGTTAAGAAATCTAGTATTTTTTGTTCCAGTCTGCGTTTTGTTTTGGCAAGACAATGGTTTGAATATGACTCAAATTATGATTTTGCAATCTCTTTATGCAATTGGAACAGTTGTTTTAGAAATACCTACAGGATATATTGCAGATATTTATGGAAGAAAGAAATCTTTAATTTATTCGGCAATAGCTTTCTTTGTGGCAATTTCAATTTACTCTGTAGGAAATAACTTCTGGATATTTTTATTGGGAGAATTAGTTTTTGCAGTAGCTGCATCATTAATATCTGGAGCAAATGAGGCTTTTGTTTATGACACATTAATAGATTTGAAAAGAGAAGAAGAATATAAAAAAATTTGGGGACACGCTATATTTTTATCTATGATTGCAATAGCCGTTGCAAATATTGCAGGAGGATTCATTGGACAATGGAACTTAAGAGCTACATTTTATTTGATGTTGCCATTTTTGGCTTTAATGATACCTGTATCTTTAACATTAAACGAACCAAAAAGACATAAGTTGATTTTTGAAAAAAATTATGTTCATGAATTATTTAAAATAATAAAATTTGCATTGTTTGAAAATAGAAAACTAAAATGGTTAATTATTTATGGAGGTATAGCTTTTGGTTTTAATCAAGCAATACTTTGGTTTTATCAACCATATTTTTCATTAAGTGGATTGGATATTGTTCATTTTGGTTTTGTGTTTGCTTCATTTCAAATAGTGGCTGCAATATTTTCAAAATATGCGCATAAGATAGAAGAAAAAATTGGGGAAAAATATTCTTTGTTTATGTTCTTTTTTTTCATAGCAGGAAGTTATATTTTAATGAGTAATTTTATTTATTGGTTTAGTTTTATTTTTGGATTTTTAAATCAATTCATAAGAGGTTTTTCAAAAGTTGTAATGGCAGATTATATAAATAAATTAACTAAATCAAATATACGTGCAACAGTTTTATCAATATATAATATGTTTAAACAATTAGCTTACGCTTTAATAATTCCTATAGCAGGATATATTGCAGATGTTTATTCTTTGTTACAAGCACTAACTGTATTGGGAATTACAACTTTTGTTGTTGGAATAATTATGATTATTGTTTTGATTAAAACTAAAACTGTTTAAGGAGGTAAAATGAAATTCAACAAATTAATACCTGAATTAATGGTAACAAATTTTGATAAATCATTAAAGTTTTATTTAGATATTGGATTCAAAGTAGAATATTCTCGAGGAGAAAAAGAAGAAGAAAAGAAATTCGCTTTAATTTCTTTTGAAGGTTCTCAAATAATGTTAGACGAATTGAAACATGATGATGAATTTGTTACAGGAAAATTAGAATATCCTTTAGGTAGAGGAATTAATTTTCAAATAGAAATTTTAGATGTTGAAAAAATATATAAAATATTAAAAGAAATGAATTATAAAATACATAAAGAAATTGAAGAGAATTGGTATAGAAAAGAAAATAAATTAATAGGTAATAAAGAATTTATGGTTATGGATCCAGATGGATACTTACTAAGATTTGCAGAAGATTTAGGTGAAAAATAATGAAATTATGTAGTGGTTGTTTAATAGGACTTGAATGTCGATACGATGGAAAGAGTAACATAGAAAAAGCATCTCCAAAACTTTTAGAAGAATTCAAAAGAGGAGAAATTATTCCTGTTTGTCCAGAACAACTTGGTGGTTTACCCACACCTAGAGATGGAGCTAGAATAATTTATGGAAAAGGAGAAGAGGTTCTATATAAAAAAGCCAGACTAGTTACTGACAACTCAAATGAAGATGTTACTAAGCAGTATATTCGAGGAGCATATGAAGCTCTAAAAATAGCAATGGATTTAGATATAACTGAAGTTATATTTAAACAAAAAAGTCCTTCATGTGGTTGTGGTCTCACTCAAGGAGGAGAGAAAAGAACTACAATTAAAGGAGATGGAGTAACAACAGCTTTATTCAAACAACACGGAATAAAAGTTTATTCTAACGAAGAGTACAAATAGTTTTATAAATGTACTTTTATCTCTGACTTTTATGGATTTTGAAATAGAGAAAAAATATCTTATTCGCCAAAATAATAAAGAATTTGCAACATCTCATCTAAATCAATTATATTCTTCAATATCTGATTTAGTAGAAGATGTTATGCAAAACGGAAAAACCATTCATCAAGGTTATCTTCCTTTTGAAATTGGAAGAGCATTAAGCCGTAGACTTTATATTGGTTTAGATTTCACACCTGTGGAATTCAGATTAAGAAATAAAGCAGGAAAATTTTTGTTTACCATTAAAGGTTATGGCGGATTGAAAAGAAATGAAACACCAGATGAAATACTTTCTGAAGAAACTTTCAACAATTATTGGGAATTTACAAAAGGAAATAGAATATATAAAAAAAGATTAAAAAAACCTTATCAAAATTTAGAAGCTGAATTGGATCTTTTCTTAGATAGGGATTTAATTTTAGCAGAAGTAGAAACAGAAACAGAGGAGCAAGCTAATGCGTTAAATCCTTTAGGTAAAGATGTTTCAGAAGATCAGAAATATAAAAATAAAAATTTAGCAAAATAAAAAATTGCAGCCAACTGATTCGCTGACCACCGATAAACAGTTTTAGTGAAGTCTATTTCCGTGAGCTTTTTGAGTTGGACGTACTTTTTCAGAACCTTTTCCTTTATTTCTCAAACCTCTACTTTTTTTACCAGCAGAAGTTAAGCCACGATAAACTCTTCCTTGTTGTTTTGCAATTACTTTTAATTGTTTATCTTTAACAATTTGTGGATGATTTTTATCGATTAAGATTATTTCATACCATAAATGTTTTCCATCTTCACCAACATAATAAGAGTTAAGAATTTCACAATTTGTATATTGTTTTGCAACTCTTTCTTCACAAATTTGTTGATATGATTTATTAACAACTTTTTTAGGACTATTTCTTTTAGGTCTTCGACCACCTTTAATATCTGGGTGTCTAAATCCACCACGAGAAACTCTTTGTCTTACAATTACAAAACCTTGTTTTGCTCTATATCCTAAAGAACGTGCTCTATCAATTCTTGTTGGTTTTTCAATTCTGAGTGTTGCAGGGTCTGCACGAAACTCAATTAATCTTGCTTTCCAAATATCTCCTAAGTTTTCCTTAGGTTTTTTCCATAAATCTCTAATATATTTTAAATAACCCATTTTGGCCTCCAAATTTTTCTGCTAGCAGTGAACTGAACACAGAACGCTGATTAGCAATTTATTTTTGTCCGTTCAGGTAAGCCATTACCCACATTCAGACTTATATGGGAAGTTTTTATCTATTTATAAAGGTTTTTGCTTGGAGATTAAACCTGTCGCAGAGTATTTCATGAGTCTTTCTCCTTCATGAGCTCGCGAATACTTCATTTTAATAAAATTAGACACATATTTACAATTTGTCTCTAAAGCTTTTTCTGCAATAACATATTTGCCTAAGTCTCCATCTCCAGATTCATGAGTCCAAACTAATGCGTCTAGTTTAATAATGTTGTAATTATTTATTGAATCATCAAATCCAAACAATACTTCTTCAGGAGGCAAGGAGAAAAATTTACTTTGAACAAACTCTCTAACATTTTTATTTTTGATTAATTTATCGAGTACAGTATAGTGAGGAATATTTTCAGGCAATTCATCCATTATAAAAAACCAAAAACAACAATCATTTAAAAATTTAATTTAAATATTGACAATTTTCTTCACAAGTTACAACGCCTGTAACTGAATCTATTTTAAGATTTGTTTCATATCCTTCTTCGTCTCGTTTAGAAATAACTAATTGTGCTTTCCAATCTTCAT
>CAYSFC010000021.1:0-10130 GCA_964430665.1 uncultured Methanosarcinales archaeon
TGCAACAGGTGGAGCATACACAACAACTAACGAAGCAGCTTTAGGTTTAGCAATAACTGATGTAGAAGCAATCTCATCCCTAGGTCAAAAACCAATGATCGTAGTAGGTGGACCAGCTATCAACTCAGTAGCAGCTGAATTAATGAAAAACGCTGACGGAACTATGTTATCTCAAGAACAAATTTTGGAAACTTTCCAACCAGGAACAGCTTTCATTAATTTCTACGGAGACCAAAACGCAGTTCTAGTAGCAGGTTACGAAGCTCCTGAAACACAAACAGCATGTTCAGTTCTTGCAAAGTTTAAAAACCACGCATTAGAAGGAACTTCCATGCTTATCGAAGGAACTAACTACGATACAGTTGTTGTAACACCAGTTAACTAAGGTTAACTAATTTTTCTTTTTTTTTATTTTTTTCGTAATTCTTCCAACAATTCTACAACAAGATATATTTACATTCTAATCCAAATATTATTAGAAAAGTTTAAATATCTAAAGATATTTGTAGATACCATGACAACACAAATAAATTTAAAGTTCCAGGATGAATTTTTTGATTTAGCTAAGAATTACGCTGAGTCTAGAGGATATCTTAGCATACAAGAATTAGTACGTGATGCATTAAGAGAAAAAATATTTGATGACTTAGAAGTTAAAGAGTCTTATAAAAAATTTCTTCAAAGTAAAGAAGCAAATACTTTCTTGTCTGAAAAAGAATCAAAAGAATTTATGGAATCTTTAATGAAGAAAAATAAGCTATGAAAGAATATAAATTAAGTTCCTCTTTCAAGAAGAAAATAAGTAAATTAAAAGGCCAAGAATTATTCAATCTTAATAATAAGATTAATGAAATTTGTTCATCTTCAGATATTAACCATTATAAGAATTTAAAATATTCTTTAAAGCAATTTAAACGAGTTCATGTGAATAATTCATATGTAATTTTATTTGTAGATAAAGACAACACAATATATTTCGTTGATTATGCACATCATGATAAAATATATGTATATAATAAGAGGATTTTAAATAAACTCCAAGAAATGATTTTCGATTAGTAGCACAAAATTTATTCAAAAAAGAATAACTTTATATATTAGTGTTAAATTATATTAACACATGTTAAAAATAATTAACACCTTAACACCTTTCTTTCAAGATTGTTATAGACGGATAAATGTGAGGGAATTTTCTAGAATACATAATATTAGTCCACCGACTGCTTCAAAAGAATTAGAAAATTTACATAACTTAAACATTTTAAAAAAAGAAATTGATCGACAATACATTTATTATTATGCAAATAAAGAATCAGATATTTTCGTAGATCTTTCAAGAATCTATTGGAAAATTTTATTAAAACCTTTATTAGATGTTTTAGAAAAGGAATTGTTAAATCCAGTTGTAATGTTGTTTGGCTCTGCTTCTAAAGCAGAAATTACTCCTAATTCCGATTTAGATTTAGCAATATTTACATCATCAACTAAAAAAATAGATTTAAGTAAATTTGAGAAAGAATTAGAAAAAACCATACAAATTTTTATGTTCAAAAAATTAGAAGAAACTGATTTACATAGAAATATTTTAAATGGTTATAAGTTAATGGGTGAATTTTAATGGATTGGAGAGAATGTACTAAAAAACAAATTGTGAAAGACTCAAAAGTAGATAAGAATTTAATCAATTCTTTGAAAGAGGTCTCTGATAAAAAAATTCGTTCTGCTAAAATTCTTCCTAATGATCTATATGTGGTTAAAATTTCATTATTATATGATGCTCTAAGAGAAATTTTAGAAGCTCTTGCTCTTCAAAAAGGTTACAAAATTTATAATCATGAATGTTATGCTTCATTTATCAAAGAGATTTTGAAGTTTTCTTTTGAAGCAGACGAATTTGATAAGTTAAGAAAAACTAGAAACGCAATAAATTATTATGGAAAAGATATTAATTTTGAAGAATCTGTTGAAATTATCTTCAAATTAGAGAAAAATATACAATTCTTCAAAGATAAAGTATTAGTTTATTTCCGTTAAGTATATAACAAACTAATTCTACAAAATAGCATGATAAAAGAATTATTATTTCTCTTCCTACTTACCTTCGTTCCAGTAGGAGAACTAAGATTCTCAATACCAGTAGGTTTACTCTCACACAAATTCATCGAAACACAACTACCAATACTACCAGTATTTCTAACCTGCTTAATAGCAAACATCGTACTAGGAATAATACTATACAAACTATTATTGAATTTTAAAATAGAAAGATTCCCAAAAGCAAATTACTTTCTACAAAAAGCACACAAAAGATTAAAACCATTTACACAAAAATACGGAACATTAGGAGTACTTTTATTTGTTTCAATACCATTACCAGGAAGCGGATCTTGGACAGCAGCATTCGGATCCTATGTTCTTGGACTAAAAGAAAAACAATTCTACATAGCAAACACAATAGGAGTTACAATCGCAGCAATCTTAGTAACACTAATCACATTAGGTATTATTGGATAAATTTATATGTTAATTTCTTTTTATGTAACTATGCAAACAGAATTTGAAGTAAAAATACTAGATGTTAATGTCGATGAAATAAAAACTAAGTTAAATTCTTTAGGAGCTAAATTCATAAAAGAAAAGTTTCAAAGAAGATTAACATATGATTTTACACCTATAAAAGAAGGTTCTTGGGTAAGATTAAGAACAGATGGCAAAAAAACCACATTATGTATAAAAGAAATTCATAATGATCTAATAGATGGAACAAAAGAACTTGAAATTGTTGTAGATGATTTTGAAAAAACAAATCTAATTCTAGAAAAATTAGGTTATTCTCACAAAGCTTATCAAGAAAATAAAAGAATTAGTTATACTTTAGATGATGTTGAAATAGAAATAGATTTCTGGCCCAAAATCCCTCCTTATGTTGAAATTGAAGGTAAATCTGTAGAAGAAGTAGAAAAAATGGTTAAAAAATTAGGATTTCAGATGTCTCAAACAACATCTTTAAACACAGAATCTATTTATTCCATATATTGTATTGATGAAAGGAAAATAAAAGAGTTAAAGTTTGAATAATACAATAATTGTACATATAAATACAAAAATAGTAACATTTATATATTAAAATATATTTCTAATAGTATGACTCACAATAAACATGAAATTAATGCAGATGCTTTATTCGAATTAATTAACTCAATATCTAAATTTGTTGATATTGAAATAAATTTATATGCTTTAGGAGGAACTGCGTTAACCATTTTAAATATAAAAAAATCAACTTTAGATGTAGATATCAATATAGAGTCTTATAATGAATATATTTACATTTGTAAATTATTTGAGAATCTAAATTTTGAACGAAAAGGAATTCGTTGGATTAGTCAAGAAGGAATTGCATTTGATATGTTTCACGGATCAAACATTATGGGAACTGAATTAAATTCTGATTGTATAACAAAGTCCAAATTCATCAAATCTTTTAATAAAATTAAATTATACACTTTGCCTTTAGAAGATATAATCATAAGTAAATTAGCAAGAGGAGATTCAAGAGATTTTGAAGATATTAAACATATTTTAGAAAATAAACAAATTGATATTAAACAATTAGTTCAAAGATATAAAGAAACAATGAAAAATTCAGCAGTTGCAAATTATAAACAAAAATTATTAGATTTGATAGAAATCAAATTTAATGAATGGAAGTTTGATTTAAATACAAATTTAATAGAGGAGGTTAAACAATGGTAATTCCTTTAGAACAAAAACTTAATGAAGCAGGCTATAAATTATTAGGTAATGATGAATCTATAGAATCATTGATATTAAATATTTTAAAAACTAAAAATAACAGGTATCTAAAAGCAATTCCTTTTTTAATTTATAAATATAAACCAAATACTCTTAAAATATACACAAATTCACTTATTGATAAAACTGATAAATTATTTAATCTAATTATTAATATAACTGCAAAAATATTCTTTGAGTTTAATATACAAGGAATTCTTATAGATTATATTGAAAGACAAAATAAAGAAGAGTTTGAGTTTGGTACAGAAAATATAATGAAATCAAATTTAGATTATGATGAATTTAAAACAGAGTTTGAGTTACAATTAAGAAATGAAAATAAATCTTCTCTATTCATAGATAAACAAAAAATATATTTGGAAAGAGATTTACAAATGGCTTTATCTCAAATTTTTACAAAAAAAGAAAAACAAATTATGAATAGATTATTAGAAGATAAACCTATCAGTCAAACAGATTATGAATATTATTCAAGAAAAACAAAAAAGAAACTTAACGCAATATTAACTTTACAAGATTTTGCTAAATCAATTCATTTGAAAACACCTATTCGTGATGAAAATTTATTTATTTTAAAAAAATTATTGGAAGAGTGGATGGAACTTAATAATTATGGTAAGAAAATAAATTTGCAAAAATTTTTTATATGGGATAATGATGCTCAAATTTCAATAAGTTATGTTAAAAATGAAGAAACTCAAACGTTTAACACATTATTAAAGTTAAAAGAAATTAAAAATGTTAAGTTATTAAATTTAATTAATAAGTATAGACAACACGAGTTTGAATAGATTTTTAAAAAATTAACTAAATCTTTAGATGATTACTTCAATATAATATCTCAATAAGTGTATTCTTTTATAGTTAACGACAAAAGTTTTGCATAATTGTGGCGTAGATTTTTTGTTCGTCCCTCACAAATTATACCTTAAACAACCTGCAAGAATCGGTTGTTTTCCCGATTTTACTACAAGATGACAATTTATGCTTTATTAATGTCGTTAACTATTATGTCGAAACACTTATAAATCTCTCAAACATCACATTAAGACCATGAAATTTAAAAATCTCAAAGAACAAAAGTTTCCGTCAATAATAGGTCTTAACGACGTAAAAAAACAATTAAAATCTGCCCTATTATTAAACAGACACATAGTTTTAGTTGGAAATCCAGGTATGGGTAAAACAACATTAGTAAAAGACGTAGCATCAGCTCTAGAAAATCAAACATTAAACATATGTCCATTCCATTGTTCACCAGACAACCCAGTCTGCCCACATTGTTTGAAAACAAAATCACCTACAAAAGAATACAAAGGAGAAGAACTTTTCATTCGTGTACAAGGTTCCCCAGATTTAACAATAGAAGATTTAATGGGAGATATTGATCCAATAAAAGCTTTAGAATTCGGACCCTTAAGCGAACAAGCATTCACACCAGGTAAAATATTCAAAGCAAACAACGGTATTTTATTTTTCGACGAAATAAACAGATGTTCTCAACGATTACAAAACGCACTTTTACAAGTTCTTCAAGAAAAGAAAGTAACTATTGGAAACTTTGATGTAGATATTCCTGTAGATTTTATCTTCATAGGAACAATGAATCCAGAAGATACAAACACAGAACCATTAAGTGATGTTTTACTTGACAGATTCGATTTAATATATGTTCACTATCCTGAAACACAGCAAGAAGAAGAACAAATAGTTAGAAACAACGCACAATCAATCTTAAACTTTCCAAACAAACTATTCTCACAAATGATTTTATTTTTAAGAAATTTAAGAAAGAATCCAAACTTAGAGAAATTTCCTAGCGTAAGAGCATCTTTAGGATTATACGAAAGATCACAATCCATTGCAATGTTAAATAACCATCAAGAAGTTAGACCATTAGACATAATGGAAGCAATGACAAGTGTTTTATCACATAGAATAAAATTAAAACCTTCATTAGCTTATTCAACAACACCAAACGAATATCTAAAATCTGAATTTAACGATTTCTGTGAAGGGCAAGGAATTTCAACAGCATCAGATGATGTTCCCTGACCAAAATGATGAAGAAGAAATAACTGACAAAGAATTAAGTCAAGACGATTCTTCACAAAATTTAGAAGACCGATCTAAAAAAGCAGACGAACTAGAAGGAATTTTATCTCCTTCAGATAAAGAAGGCCTTCCAAGAAAAGTTCTTGAAGCAGAAAAACAAGAAATAGATGATGGAAGAATAGTTGAAGAAGCATTCGATAGAAACATAGGTTCCTTTGTTCCAGACTTAATGTTTGAACAAATGGTAAAAAACTTCAAAAATGCAAAAAAACTTTTTGGCGAAACAATCATAAGAGAATTAACAGGTTACGATCCAAAATATTTAGATAAAAATGTTAAAATACCTGAATTCCAAAGAGAACTTAAAAAAAGAATAAAAGAAAAAACTGATGATTTAAAAGAAAGCGGAATAATAAAAGAAAGCGGAATAATAACTGTAAAAGGAATGGAAGCAGCTGCACTTTTCTTAATGGATGAAGAATTCGAACATACCAAAAAAGGATTTTCTTCCTTCGGAGAAAGAGTTCCCGTTATTGCAAATTCATCTGGCGATAGAACAGAAACAAGACCTTACAAAAAAGGAGATAAGTATCGTGACATCGCAATAAAACAAACAGTTACACGAGCAATAAAAAGAGGAAGAAAAGAAGTACAAGTTGAAGACCTACACACATTCGAAAGAGAAGCAAATCAACAAATAAATATAGTTTATGCAATTGACGCAAGCGGAAGTATGCGTGGTGAAAAACTTCGCTTAGCAAAAAAAGCAGGAGTTTCTTTAGCAAACAAAGCAATAAAAGATAGAAACAAAATTGGCTTAGTTGCTTTCGGTTCTGATGTAAATAAAAAATTAAGTTTAACAAATGATTTTTACAATTTAGTTAAATACATAACAAAAATTACTCCTGGAAAAGAAACAGATATTGCTTTAGCAATTTCAGAGTCAATCCAACTATTAAATGATGCAAAAGGAATAAAACACATAGTTCTTTTAACAGACGGATTACACACAACAAGCGAAGATCCAGAAAAAGTTGTCTTAACAGAAGTTTTAAAAGCAAAAAATATAGACATATCTATTTCAGTAATAGGAATTTCTCTAGATAAAATAGGTTTAAATCTAGCTCAAAAAATAGTTAATTATTCAGATGGAAAGCTTTACACTGTTAAAGATTTAGAAGATATGCGAGGAATAATAATTGCAGACTACGCTTCTTTAGATTAAACTTTATAAATGAAGGAGAAAAGTTTTTAAATACATTATGTCCTATTAAAATATCTCAAATAAGGGGGAAAATATTATGGTTAATAAAAAAGAAATAGAAGATGGTAAATTATGCGCGATCTTATCATACATATTAGTTGGAATGATTTGGTGGCTAGCTGACGAAAAAATGAAAAAGAATAACTTTGCAAAGTTTCACTTTAAACAAGCATTAGTTCTTTTAATAGTTTCAGTTATAATAAACATAGTAGGAACAATAATTCCTATAATTGGTTGGTTTATAATTTTACCATTAGGTGGTTTATTCACATTAGTGCTTTGGATCCTAGGTATTATAAATGCTATCCAAGGTAAAGAAAAAGAATTATGGTTAATTGGAAGTTTTGCTAAAAAGTTTGACTTCTAAAACTTTTTTATTTTTTTAAGAAAAGGAGTTTTTCTCCTTATTTTTTTCTACCAATTCAACAATTTGTGAGCTTTCTTGTAAACATTATACATAGCATACATTATACCAAGTACAGACTTTCCTGCAGCTTCTTTAATTTTAGGATCGACTTGTTCTTCAGCTTCATAATCTTTAGGTTTCTCAGGTTCAATACCTTTATTCGGGAAAAAAGATTTTCCTAATTCAGCAACTCCTCCAAAAATACTTGTGAAAGGCTCAATAGCTCCAATGAAACTTTTTTTCTTTCGTTCATCATACAATTCCTTTGCAGCTTCATAATTTTTTATAGATTCTTCTTTCGCTCTTTCTTCTGCTAAAGTTGGATCCAAATTTTCAGATTCCTGCAAATATTTTTCAAGTTCATCTTTCAAAGCTTCAAAAGCACCAGCAACTTGTTCATCTGCTAATTTTAATAATTCTAAATCTTCTTGTCTACGTAATTTTTTATAAGCTTCAATATCTTTCTTATGCCAACCATACGCTCTCAAAGTTACTTCACAAGAACCAATATGTGCAACAGCCTGTTGTTGCATTTCAGGTTTATAACTCATCATAGGTTGAGATTTATATGAGAATGTCATCATAACACATTGATAATAATTTTTAAATTTTTTATATGGTTTTTTAGCTAAAACTTCTATATCAATTCTAGTTGTATCAAAAGCACCAATAATATCTGGACTATTCATGTGACTTTCTCTTCCAGCCATCCTTTTACTTGCTCGAAGATAAGGCTTTACCCAACTCATGTAAAGTTGAATTGTATTCCAGTGTTGCCTAAGATAATGTAATTGGAATTTACGTCTCGCTTTAAACTCTCTTTCAGTTTTTTCTTTCCAATTAATATAACCAAATAGTTTTCTTTTCAAAACAGTTTTTACAACATTGTTAAATTCTTTTGCAGTACCAGAATCTATTGCAGAATCAATTTCATCCAAAGAATAAACATGTGTATTGAAAAACAAATCAGGTAAAACTGTAAATCCAATTTTTGATGCCAAAGAATATATTGAATCAGGATTTTGTCCTCCTTGTTCAACCAAATTTGCATAAAGTCCTTTTAAAGTTATATCTGCACTCTTACTTGTTTTCCATCTTGCATATGGTTCAAGTCTTTCATCAAGAATACGAAGCTCCCTAACTATCTGGAAAAGAGTTCTAACCAACTCACTTATACCTCTAAGATGTTGTGCCGCTCTATCTTGTTGTATTGATTGTCTTTGGCCAATATTACCCCAAAGTGCGCTAGACTCAGACGCAGTAAATACATCATATATTTTTTCAACTTGAGAAAAACCCAAATCAATTCTTGCAAAATTTAGAAACCAATAATAAATCTCCTCCAAATTTTGATTTGGTGCTTGTAAAAGCATACGATACCTTGATTCAGGCATAGGATAAGAATCTTCATCAGAAGTGTCTCCTGTTTGTAGAGAACCTACAAGAGCATAGTTTGCATTTTCAGCTTCTTCAACTTGCCAACCCAATTCTTTTCCAAATTCTAGAACCATAGCGTCCTTACTTCTACCTTCAGGGTTGGTGTACAATACCATAGTACTAATTTATAAATATACCTTTATAAAGCTTGCTTTTTTAGACTTAATTCCTATAATTAGAATTTAGTATACCTTTTAGTATCTTGCAGTGGAAATAAGGGGGTGTGTTTTTTTGATTCCAAAAAGTTTATTTATTTTCAACCATTAAACGATATTCTGCAGTTTTTCTAACTATTTTTTTAATAGTTCTAAGAACCATAATATTTAAAAAAAGTAAATTTCCTGTGACAATTGATTTATTTAAGTGATAAAATAATTTTTCTTGTAATAGATTTATTCGTGAAACGAGTTTTCTTTCAGACTCAAACGAAATATTACTTAATTCATAAGGCAATTCAGTTAATATATTTTTAATATAATCTAAATATCTCACAATTATTTCTTTACCTTGAACTACATCTATAAATTCGAAATCTCTCTTAGTTAAATAATATATATTATAATAAATATTTTCAATTAAATCTAAAATTTGAGTTTCGAACATTTGTTTATCAATATTGCTTTGATTCCTGTTTTTACGGATATAATAATCTATTTGTTTTATTATAAAATTATATTCGTCAAAAACATCTTTTGAAACTAAATTTTCATCATTTAATATTTGTTTTTCTAGTTTTTCTAATCGCGAACACGTTGTTTTTAGTACTTGTTTAAATATATCGTCATAACTTGTGGAAAAGTTTGAATCTCCAAAAATTATTGTTAATTCTTTCCCCCTTTCTTCTATTACATCTGCACCTATTAATAAATCAACAAACTTCTTATATCTTCTTTTATTAGTTTCGTTTGTTTTTATTATAACTTGATCGTAGTTTTGCCTATAAAATCTTCGAAGTATTTCAGGATAAAATATTTCTGCAATAATTGTTTTTTTCAAAGAAACCCTTTTTTTACTCGCTGGACTAATCAAAATATAGTTTCCTTTATTATCTATTCTAACCAAATCTCCCTTCTGAATTCCATTTTCTACAATCCAACTTCTAGGCAAACTAGTTAATAGAGTCATAGGTCCTTGTTTCACTACTTTACG
>CAYSFC010000021.1:10230-12219 GCA_964430665.1 uncultured Methanosarcinales archaeon
AACTTCTAGGCAAACTAGTTAATAGAGTCATAGGTCCTTGTTTCACTACTTTACGATAAACCATGTTCGAATGATATTATTATATTCGAACATATATTTAAATATTTCGTTATTTTTTAAAATTGTATGCAAAACGTGGTTGCTGTTGAAGGAGTTAGCGGAAGTGGTAAAACAGTCCTCATTAATAGGTTAATTGATGTTTTAGGTAAAAGATATAGTTTTGTAGATTATTTCTCTAAAAATGCTTTTTCAGATGTTAAAGTTGTGAATGAAGTGAGATTAAAAGATGAAAAACCATCCACAGTCAAAGTTGATTTTCGCAGATATTTACATGGAAATTTAAATGCATTACAAGGAGTAAGAGATGAAAAATCAGTTATATTAGATAGATCATATATTTCGACATTTGCAACAACTTATGCTAGAGCCATACTTCAACGTAAATCTTTTGAATTAGATAAAGAACTAAATAGATTTGTGAAACGTAAAAAAGAATTATCTAATATTGATGCAATAGTTCTTTGTGATTGTAATCCAGAAATCGCAATAGATCGTAGAGATTCTAGAGATGGTTATTCACATAAATTCTGGTCAAACAAAAAATTTGTACAATATGCTCAAGAACAATTTGAAAAAATTCCCGAAAAATTAGGTATAAAAGTTATTAAAATAAATACAGATGACGAATTAACCAATAAAGAAATCTACAAATTAGCTAAGGAGATTAAAAATGAAAGTTATAAAAATAAATAATCCAAGATGGCTCGAAGAAATTATTCGAAAAGAAGAATATGATGATATTGAAAAAAGAGCCATGTATTTTGATACTCTAAAAGGAAATAAAAGTGTTTTAGATATTCAAAAAAAATTTATAGAAGAAGAAACATTTGTTCTTTCTAAAAAATTCAACGATTGCTTATTTTATTTCGATGCCAAAGGAGGAAAAATAATAATACAATGAGAGTTGCAATAATAAAAGACGGACCTCTTTTACCAATAAAAGACGGAGCTTCATATAAAATATACAACCTTGCATTAGAATATCAAAGAAATGGATTAGATTTATTTTTCATCTTAATAGACAGAGGATGGGTTAAAGAGGATGAAATATTGCATTCAGGAATAAAAAATTTTATACTAATACCTCCAGAAGATGCTTACAATAACAAAAATTTAACACTTTTATTAAATCAATTAAAAATTGATGCAATTCAAACAAACATACCAGAACTCCTTATGAAAAAATCTGGTGAGTGGTCTAACTTTAAAAGAGTTTTCGATTCACACGATGTTTTATACGAACAATCTGAACAAAGAAATTTGAGTAAATCTGAAATTGGCATGGAAAAATTCATAGATTACACTGCATGCTCAATCGCAGACATAATTTTTTGTTGTTCTGAAAGAGATAAACAAGCGTATATTGATTTAGGCGTAGATGAAAAGAAATTAATCGTAATAAAAAATGGCGTTGATTTTCAAAACAATAAAAAACTAATGAAAGAAGATTATGTGGTTTTTCTTGGACACATATATTATCAACCAAACTATGAAGCAGTTTTAAGAATATTTGAAATTGCCAAAGAAACACCCGAAATTAATTACAAAGTTGTTGGTAACTTTCCTGAAAATTTAGAATCTCGGGCTCCTTCGAATGTTGAAATGCTTGGTTTTGTAAAGGATGTGGAACCAATTTTGCTCAGAGCTAAATTAGCTTTATCACCCCTTGATATAGGATCTGGCTCTAGTGTTAAAGTTGTTCATTATCTTTCTACTGGCTTAAAAGTACTCTCAACAAGCGTTGGAGCTAGAGGTCTAGAAGATTTACATAAATATCTTTTGATTGAAGATGATTATTCAAAATATCCTGAAATAATTCGTTCAGAATTGAAATCACAAGAAATTGAAATTGATTTTAAAGAGTTAGTGAGAAATTACGATTACAAATACATTGGTAGGTTAGCTGCTGATGTTATTGTTAATAAATAA
>CAYSFC010000022.1:0-4830 GCA_964430665.1 uncultured Methanosarcinales archaeon
ATAATCTTCGACTTCTTTTATTCCTGTTTCCATATCTCCTATAGGTTTGATTGCATTTGTTATAAGAAGAGCTTTTATGGTTCTGTATAAATCCATTTTGAATTTTAATTGATCCACAGGAATTTTATTTATTTTAGCATATTCTTCTAATATTGTAACTATTGAACTATGTTTTTTCAAATACAAAGCAAACTCCCAACCAATGTCTCCTGCAATCATCCACTCAAAATCAACTAGTCCTGAAATTTTTCCTTTTTTGATTAAAATATTTCCTGCTATGAAATCTCCATGAAGTAATTTTGGTTTTTTAATATCCAAATATTTCTTATATTTTTTGAAAAATTTTCTAAATTTAGGTTTTAATGATTCCATTCTTTTTTGAGAAATGTCTTTTGTTTTTTTGTTGTATTGAATTAATTCATTTAATGCAGAATAAGTATCTTTTTTTATCATTTTGAACCAATTTTTATAAGGTCCTTGAGGTTTATCGTTTTTGATTACAATGTAACCAAATCCTTTGATTTTTGTGTTGTGGATTTTTGTTAATAATCGAGCGTATTTTTTTGCATCTGATTTTTTTAAGTTTTTGAAAGAAGGAGATTTTCCTTGAAGAAACTCTTGTACTAAAAAATGTTGTCCGTTTGATAGTTTTGAATGTAAGTAAACTTTTGCTACTGGAAGATTTTTGAAGAGTTTAGATGCTGCAATAACTCGTTTGGCTTTTGCTAATTGGTTGTCTGATTTTCTTAATAAGAGAATTATTATTTTTCCTTGGTTAGATTGTGCTGTGTACGCTGTACTTATATATCCTTGATGATGGTGTTTGATTATTCTCTTAAGGAATATGTTATTTTTGTTGCAAATTTGAATTAATTCTTCTTTTATTGATTTGTGCATGAATTCTTTTAACTATTTATTTATATAAATTTTACGTAATAATTAGTAAAGTTTAAAAATAAGGAAATTTGATATAAAACTATGAAATCTTCTAATCCTGTTTTAAGAGAAAGCGTGTTTAAGAATGTATCACATAATTCAACTAATTATATGACTATAAATGGTACAATGAATCAATTATTGTTGTTTTTGATTGTTTTATTTATTGGAGCTTATTTTAGTTGGGCTAATTCAATTATTTTACTGGAATATCTTACAGTTATAATGATTTCAAGTATTGTTTTAACTATAATTTTGGCAATCATAATTACGTTTAAGAAAGAACTTGCTCAAAGTCTTGGTTATGTATATGCTCTTGTTGAAGGTTTTTTACTTGGATTAATATCTATATTTTTTGAAACCATGTATCCTGGAATTGTTATTAATGCTATTGGTTTAACTTTTGCTACAGCATTCATTATGCTTTTTATTTACAAGAATAAATGGATAAAGGTTACTGAAAAATTTAGAATAGGAATGTTTTGTGCTATTGGAGCAATAATGTTATTGTATGTTGTTTCTATAATTTTAGGATTTTTTGGAGTAAGTATTCCTATGATACACTCAAATGGTCCTTTAGGAATTGGTTTTAGTTTGGTTGTTGTTACAATTGCAGCATTATCTTTAATTCTGGATTTTGATTTGATTGAAAAATTGTCGAATCAACATGTTCCTAAATATATGGAAAGTTATGGTGCTTTTGCTTTACTTGTAACTTTGATATGGTTGTATCTTGAAATATTGAGATTACTTGCTAAATTGCAAAGTAGAAGATAATTTAAAAAAATAAAAAATTATTTAGAACAATATTTTAACTATGTTAAAAATTATCGGAATAATTACCATCCATTTCTTTTATTTCATTGTGTTTAAGTTTAACGATTTTTGTTGCAACCCGGTTTATGAAATATCTGTCGTGAGATACGAATATAATTGCTCCAGTAAACTTTTTTAGAGCTTCTTCAAGAGCTTCTCTTAATTCGAGATCTAGATGGTTTGTTGGTTCATCAAGCACTAAAACATTATAACCTCCTGAAAACAAAGCCATTAATTGTAATCTTGCTTTTTCTCCTCCAGACAAAGTCTTGATAATTTTTTTAGGTAAGTCATGATCTAAACCAAATTTTTTTGCGAGGTTTGCAATTTGATGATCTGCCATAGTATCATTAACATCTAAAAAGTAATCAACGACTTTTTTATTTTTAGGTAGATTTTCACCTTCTTGATCAAAGTAACCAATATTTATGCTCTCTGATTTTCTTATTGTTCCTGAATCTGCATCAATTAATCCAGTCATAACTTTTAACAAAGTAGTTTTACCAACACCATTTTCTCCCAATATGCAAATTCTATCATTTTTATCAATATTGATATTGAGATTGTGGAAAATATTTCTATCATAAGATTTGGATAAATTTTTTATTTCAAAGACAATTTTACCGGTTGGAATTCCGTTTCTACATGAGAAAATATATCTGTCCTCTAAAGTTTCAGGATCAATTGTTTCAGGTAAGGAGTTAGCATCTCTTTCTAATCTATCTGCAGTTATCCTCATTCCTTTATGTCCGTTCTTATGAGCCCATTTATGTTTTTCTTTGGCGGATTCTAGCAACCTATCTCTTTTGGATTCTATAGATTCGTGTTTTTTTCTTAACAATTCTCTGTGATGTTCTCTTTCTTTGAGATATTTTGAATAATTTGTGTTATATTTGATTAAATTTTTGTTTTCAATTTCTACAACTACATTAACTATTTCGTCTATAAAATATCTGTCGTGAGATACAATGATTATTGTTTGGTTGCTTTCTTTTATTTTGGATTCTAACCAAGATATACTGTGAAAATCTAAATGATTAGTTGGCTCATCCAATAATAAAACATCTGCTTCCTTACTTAAACATTCAGTTAATCTTAAAGCAGTTTTTTGACCACCACTTAAATTAATAATGGGTTTTTTAAGTATTTCAATATCATATCCTAAAGAGGTTAAGATGTTTTTTTGTTTTTCAATTTCTTTGGACTCTTTAGTTCTTGAACATAATATTTCATGCTCTCTTAAAACTTTATGATAACGTTTCTCGTTTTCATATACTTCAGGAAGGCCCATTTGTTCTTCAAGTTTAGATATTTTATCTTGTATAACTTGTTTTTTTTGTTCTAAATAATCTTCAAAAGTCAAGTCTATTTTATCAAATATTTTTTCCTGTTCCATTACAGCTAAATTTCCTTCAAAGTTAATTTCTCCATCGAAAAACTCATCTCCATCTAAACACTTAAATAAGGTTGTTTTTCCTGTACCATTTTGTCCTAAAAGAGCAACTTTGTCACCTTTATTTAAATCTAAGTTTACTTTATTGAATATTATTTTATCGCCGTACTTTTTTTCTAAGTTTGTAATTTTCATTTATTGATCACCTTTTGATTTTAATATTTATAAATTTTAATAAAAAAATAGAATATTTTTGCTTGAAAAATATCAAAAATAATTATAGCTAACGCTACAGAATTAGAATGTACGGCATGCTACCACATACCAAGTTTTGATTTTTGTTTGAAGTAACATGTGAAAAATTAGTGTTTTTCTATTTATAAAAGTTTCGTCTCTTATCTGTGGTAATTATTTAATGTATTTATTTCCGAAAATTCTTTGAAGAAGAATATAAATCTTAATGTTTAAGGAAGTGTATGTTCCTTTCATTATTGTTGGCAATATTGTTTGGTGTGACTTCCGGGACTTTTACAGGCTTAATTCCTGGAATTCATGTAAATCTCATAGCTGCAGGAATAACTGCTTACAGTGTTCAGGGTTCAGTCAACAGCTTATCTCCGGTTGTTGTTTCGGTTTTTATAATTTCTTTAGCTTTAACTCATTCTTTTTTAGATTCTATTCCTTCTATTTACTTAGGAGCACCAGATGAAAGTCAAGCAGTTTCAGCATTACCAGCGCACAAATTATTTTTACAAGGTTTAGGTCACAGGGCTTTTTTATATACTTTGGCAGGTTCTTTGTTTGCTTTAATTTTAACTTTACTGTTTTTCCCTTTGGGAATAAAATTTCTTCAACCTATGCAAAATTTAATTTATCCTTATGTTGGGAAGATTCTATTAGTTGTTATAATTTTATTAATTATTAAATCTAAAAAATATTTTCTTAATTCTTTTTTGTTATTATCTAGTGCTGCTTTAGGTTTTACAGTTTTTGCTTTACCGGATCAAACTCAAATTCTACTTCCTCTTTTATCTGGTTTATTTGGATTAAGTACTTTGATTATTTCTTTGGAAGGAAATGAAATTGTTAAAGAACAAATTATTGAAAAAGATATTCCTTTGGAGATTGAAGATGTAGAAAAAACTGTTTCTCGTGCAACTTTGATTGGAATTATTGCTTCATTTTTACCTGGTTTTGGAAGTTCACATGGAGCTATTGTTGCTACCACAACTATGAAAAATCCTGAGGAAAAACATTATTTGCTTTTGACTGGAGGAATTAATACTGTGAATTTTGCTTTTTCTATAATGACTTTATATGTTTTGGGTAAAGCAAGAAACGGCGCAATTTTAGCAGTGGGTGAGGTGTTCGGCAGTCAGGCTTTCAGTAGCAGTGCTATTTTAATATTTATTTCAACATTATTAATGGCGGGTTCAATTGCCACAATATTAGGAATATTTTTATCAAAGAAGTTTGCTAAATTTATTTCAAAAATAAATTATAAAAAATTGGTTAAAAGCATAATTATTTTTGTAACTTTAATTGTTATTTTGTTGAGTAAATTTCAAGGTTTTTTAATTTTAATTACTGCAACTGCTTTGGGTTTGTTGGCTAATTTGTATAAAGGTCAGAAAAACATGCTTTTAGGTTGTTTAATTGTTCCTGTTATAACATATTTGTGGTAA
>CAYSFC010000022.1:4930-11382 GCA_964430665.1 uncultured Methanosarcinales archaeon
TGGTAAAGTTTAAAAATATAACAATAATAACAAATATATGATTTGGACAATAATTGGGATTTTTCTTCTGATATATGTTATGATTATGTGGTTATTACCTAAAGTGTTTTTTGAAAATTTGGGATGGAAATCCAAAATTAAGGGACGTCTTCCAAAAAAGGTTAATGAAGATATGCATAGATTTGGTAAAGAAGGAAAAACTAAAGAAGATGTTTTAGATAAAGTAATAAATTATGAATTAAAAAGGTTTTATAGTAAATATTATCAGTACGCTAATGAATTTGTTTTATTTTTTAGAAATAATGTTAGACATTTATGGGAGAAAAAAGGTTTCTTACATTGTCATCAACAAAATTTAATATTGCGTTATCTTCTTTTGGAAACAGGGAGATTTACTGAGCAAGATATTAAAATTAGAGAAACTGTTTGTTATATTGGATTACATCAATATTTGCAAATTCGTGTTGAAGAAAAGAAATGGATTAATGTTGATCCTTTTGCAATGAGATTAAATCATAAAAAAGGAGAACTTCTTAAAGGTAGCTTTGAAAATCTTTTTAAAAAGTGATTGATTTTTTTCTGAAAATTATGATGAAAATTATTGTGAATATTAAAAGTATTATTCCTGCGGCAAAGAAAATTTTTCTCAGTCCGAATGCATCGCTAAAGAATCCGAATGTTATTGATATAAATAATAAACCTAATCTTGAGAACATATTTTGTACAGAAAGAATTGTTGCTCTTTCATTGGATTGAGATAATTTATGAGTATAATCTCCTATTACAGGAAAAATATATCCTCTTACAAATTCTCTAAAAATGAAAAAGATAAATCCCCACCAAACAAAGAATGTACTAACTCCTATGAATGAAAGCACTAAAAATAAAGGCATTATTAAAAGCGACTTAAAAATACCTAATTTGCTTTCAATCTCGTGAACTTTCCAAGCGGCTAAAGCTGTAAAAATCGAGAAAAATGCAAAGATTAATCCATATGCGTAAAGAGGTAAATTGGTTGCTCCGAAATATGGTTGATACATAACAAATATTGTATTGGAGAAACCTAAGACTATAAATGAATAAATAGACAAACCCAATAATTTTTTATCCTGTACTGATTTTTTAACTATCCTAAATAAATTTTGAAGTTCATCTCTAAAGGGTAAAGGTTCTAATTTTTTATGAATTGTTGGTTCGATTATGGTAAACAAGGCACCCAACATAATTAAATGCCCTACACCAGTTATTAAAACAGTTATTTGAAAACCATAAATAATCAACCAAGAACCAACTAATGCAGATAATATAACTGCAATCTCTTCGAAAATCTTAGACCGTCCATATATTTTTTTAAACTCGCTTTCTCTTTTTAGAGAAAGTAGTGAATCATATAATAATGCAGAATCTGCGCCAGATAAGAATGCTGAACCTATACCTGAAATTATTTGAGATATGAAAAAGAATGTAAATGTTGTTGATTTGTAAAGAATTATTAGAGCCAGAATATAGAGGAGTGAAGAAAGTATTAATGAATTTTTTCTTCCAATTCTATCTGCAACATATCCTGAAGGTATCTCGAATACGAAAACTAATGCAGCCATTGCACCATTAATTATTGCTACTTCTCCTAAAGATAATCCTAGTTTTTGAAAGTAATAAACTATGTATGGTAAGAATACAACAAAGTAAGCAAAAAATGAAAAAACATAATATTTCCAAATGTTAGACTTTATTCTTTTATCCAATGTAACCCAACTCTTGATATTTTCTGAGTTTTTTTATTTTTTTAGATTTGGATTTGGGAATTTCTTCATCAGATGCTAATTCTTCTTCCATTATAGAAATTTCTTCGTTTAATTCTGTTAAATTTAATTTGAAAGAATATTTTTTATCCAATAATTCTAATATTTTTTTTGATTCCTTTAATCCTATGTACATTGGATGTCCAAATGTTTCTCCTAATAATGATGCTGCTTTTATTTTATAATTTTTAGATAAACCTAACAATAAACCTGATACTCCTATAATTGGTCCAACAATTCCAAACAATTTTGGATCTGCACCTAATTTTTTGAATTCAGAAATAAATTCTTTATTGTTTCCTGTAACAAATACTTGAGGATCTTCAGGAACTTCAGATAAACCTATCCCTCCAAGAGTAATTATATTTTTACAATTGTAATTATTTACTATTTCTAATAATAAATCTGTTAGTTCATAACTAGCACTTTCTAAAGAAGGTTGTGCATCACCTGTAAGAAAAAGAAAGTCTTGTTTATTTTTTCTAATATAGTAAAGTTCAAGTTTTGGCAAGGTTACTAAATTTTTTTCGTTTACAAAAACGCTGTTTGGTAAATATTTACTCCATATTGTTCCAATCTTTTTTGCATTAGTTAAATCTATTAAGTAATCTACTACTATTTTTCCAACATTACCTATTCCTGGTAAACCTTCTATGAATATAGGAGAATCACACTTGAATTGTTTATTTATATTAACCTTCCAACCCATGAAGAAGAATAAACATCACACACTTAAAAAGATTTCCATGTTAAATTCAAAGATTTTCCTTAGCTTGTCGTCTATATTTAGCATATTTATCTTCGGGAGAATATTTTGGAGGTTTGCATAAACGACGCTCACCACCACAAGAACAACCTTTAGAAAGTCCATAAGAATTACATTCAATGCATTTTAATATATTTAAAGCCATTTTATTCTCTTTGTACACTAAATTGGGTTTCAGTTTTATTAAATGAAGATTCAAGACATTTTACTGTTTCATCGTAAATGGATTCTGCTTCTTCATAATCTGGAGCAACAATTTCAAAATTATACTTTCCAGCACCTGCAAATTTGATTGAAAGATTATCGCTTATTTTTAATGCTTTTTCCATAGCTTTGGAAATTAAATCTATTCCGTTTTCTTCAAAAGAATGAATTTTAAAATCTCCTTTTATTGAAACTTTTTTAGGTTTGATTCTTTCAGAAATTATTTTTTCTAAACCTTTAGCTAGTTCATCTTCTAATCCCATTGAAGTCAAAGAAACTTTGTTCTCAACAAAATCTTCAAATGCATCATATAAGGAAGAATATTTTTTCAGAAGTATTTTTGAAATATTTTCATATGTTTTAATTAAATCTAATTTATGTAATTCACAATAAGATTTTACTATGTTTTCAGTTATAGTTTCTTGTTTTCGTTCTTCAACTTTTGCTCTTCTTTGACTTTCATTAACTCTTCTTAAAGAAAGATCAATGTGTCCTTTTTCTTTATCTATTCTTAGAACTTTACATACTACAACTTTGCCTTCTTTAACGTAGTCATTTATGTTACGAATTCTTCCTGGACTGATTTCAGAAATATGAATCATTCCACTTTTGTTTTTATATTCATCAAGATTTGCAAATACTGAGTGATATTGAATTTTACTAATAGTACAAAATACACATTCTCCTTCTTGAGGCATTGAATCTTTTTTACGTAACATCTTAATCTAAAACTTCCAGTATTCTTGCTTTAATTTGTGTTTTTCCACCAGTAGGTTCTGCTAGAGTTTCTGAACATACTAAGCAAGTTATTTTTGATGCGCTTTTTCCAAAAATGATTTGCTCATTTTTACATTTTGAACATCTTACTTTGATAAATTTTGATTTTGGTTCTTTTGTCATAATTTTAACCTTGTTTTTATAAGTCAATACTTTGAGACTTACGAGCAACATGCCCTTAAGTTCATTTCCAACTCCCTTTTACTAGAAAATCAGAGTATTAAACCAATATTGTGGAAATTAAGGGCCTTTATAAAGGTTGCGCAGGTTTAGAATTGAGAATTATTCGATTTGTTTTTTTAAATATTGTGCCACATCTATACTGTAATTCATCATCCAATGATCTAAATTAAAATCGTTAGACTTTGCTTCGTAATAAGAAATTGCATCTCTTATTTTTGGAGCTAATTCCTCTTTTATTTCTGGGTGTGTTGATAATATTATTCCAATACGTCTTATTGGTTGCCACATATATTCAGACATTGATATTTGAAGTTCTTTATTTACAACTCTTTCAATTCCACTTTCATCTAACTCTTTACCAGTTAGAGCATCTTTTAATTTTGATTCTTTGTACATTTGTGTGTAATAATCTTTTTGTACTTTGAAGGGCTCTTTTGCACCTTCTAATAAATGGATTGAGCCATTAATACAGTTATGAGAAAACTTAATTAATTCTGATTTTTTTTCTTCGGGTGATTTTTCACTGAAATATTGATTAAATACATCTTTGTAAAATTTATAAACATCGCAACCAAAAGCAGCATCTTCAGAAGGTAAAGTAAAATTCATTAAATTAAATGAATCTCCTATTTCAACTTCTTCAACACCTATAGCAGTTCTATGAAAAGTGTTATCGAAAATTTCATTTATATACATTATTTTTGGAACTTTCATATTAAATACACAAATACTGATTTATATTTAAATCTTTCTAATGTTGTCCTTTGATAGTAGTATTTGTAATTGAAAAGATTTATTAACTTATAAATAATATTCAACGTATGATAACTCCTGATAAAAAATTAGTTAGAAAAGCTCCTAGAATAGAATCTAAGAGGTTATTTATGAGACCTTTTAAGATGGATGATGCTAAATTAATGGTTGAATCTGGGTGGCTACATCGTAAGACAAAGAAGCCTTTGAAAACAATAGAAGAATCTAAAAAATATCTTAAAAATATATTAGCCGAAGATCAAGGTTATTATTTGGCTGTTTTTTTGAAAGACAATACTTTAGTTGGAAGATTAGATTTGGATCATTTAAACTGGTATGGAGATATGATTGGGGAAATTGGTTATTCTTTCTTGGAAAAACATCGGGGAAATGGTTATGCAACTGAAGCTACAAATTGTTTTGTTGATTATTTATTTCGAAAAGTTAAATTACATAAGGTGACTGCTGATACTGATCCTGGAAATTTTGCATCTCAAAAAGTTTTGTATAAAGTTGGATTTACTCTTGAAGGAATTTTCAGAGATAAATATTATGATAAAATTTTAAAAAAATGGGTTGATGAATATAATTGGGGTTTGAAAAGGGACGAATGGATGAAGAAACATAAAAAACAAATATATAAAATAAAAAAATTAAATTAAATCTAAAACAGTGTTCAAATCTTTATCGCCACGTCCAGAAAGATTTAGAATAACAACATCATCTTTCTTGAATTTATCTTTAGCTTGAATTAAATAAGCTAAAGCGTGACTTGATTCTAATGCAGGAATTATTCCTTCTTTTTTACAAAGAATTTGAAAAGCATTCAAAACTTCATCATCTTTTACTGTTTTATATTCTACTCTTTCTATGTCTTTTAGCATAGAATGTTCGGGGCCAATTCCAGGATACTCTAAACCAGAAGCAATTGAATAAACATCTTTAGGATTTCCTTTTTCATCTTGAAGAAGATAACATTTGAAACCATGTATTACTCCGGGAGTTCCTAGAGTTAGAGTTGCTGCATGTTTTTCCGTATCCAAACCTTTTCCTGCGGGTTCAACACCTATTAGTTTTACATCATCGCTTAGAAAATCTGCGAACAAACCTATCGCATTACTTCCTCCACCAACACAGGCAACTAAATGGGTTGGTAATTTTCCTTCTTGTTCCAATATTTGTTTTTTTGCTTCTTCACCAATAACTTTTTGGAAATCTCTAACTATTGTTGGATAAGGGTGTGGGCCTACAACACTTCCTAGAAGATAGAAAACATCTGGATGTTCTATTAGATAATTTAATGCTTCATCTACTGCATCTTTTAGGGTTCTTGTTCCTCTTGTTACTTCTATCACTTCAGCTCCTAGAAGTTTCATTCTTTGAACGTTTGGATTTTGTTTTTGTGCACTTATTTCTCCCATAAATATTTTACATTTCATTCCGAACATGGCAGCGGCAGTTGCAGTTGCTACACCATGTTGTCCTGCTCCTGTTTCTGCAATTATTTCTTTTTTGCCCATGTGTTTAGCTAAGAGAACTTGTCCTAAAACATTATTTATTTTGTGCGAACCCATATGATCTAAATCTTCTCTTTTAAGATATAATTTAAACCCTAATTCTTTGCTTAAGTTTTTTGCAAAGTATAATGGACTTGGTCTTCCAACAAAATCTTTTAACAATTGTTTTAAATTTTTGTTGAAATCTTTTGTTTGTTTTAGTTTATTATATTCTTTTTCTAAGTTGTCTAAATATCCTACTAATTGTGGTGGAACGAATTGTCCTCCATATTCTCCATAATATCCTTTTTTCATTTTTTTGATTCTCCGTTTTATAGTCTGTCGACTAGTTTGATTAAATTAAAAAAATTAAGTTTGATTTTTGTATAGAAAAATCTAATGCCAGAATCCTTTTGAAATTTTAAATATAGTTAAATCTAAGAAAAAGTTAATGTTGCCACGCAAAATCAC
>CAYSFC010000023.1:0-10849 GCA_964430665.1 uncultured Methanosarcinales archaeon
CAGCGTTCAGAACACAGTTAGGCAGTTAAGGTCATTCAGCGAATCAGTGAACAGAAATTCAGTAACAGAAATCAGTAAATTAAAAAATAAAAAATAAAAAAAATTAATCGGAAGAACCAGCATCTTGTACTACAACTGATTTCTTCAACTGTTCATTGTATCTGTAAAATAAATCGATGTTTAAAGTTTCAACATAAATGTCGTCTCCATCTTCATCACCAGATATTTTACAAGTTACAGGAGTAGGACTTTCATCAAACACAGAAACAACTTTTTCTAGTTTATTCCCATTTGCTTCAAATCCACTACATTCAATTTTAGAATCGCTCTGTTCAGGTAAATAAACTTGAACTATAACTTTATCTTTATCAGAACTTCCAATATTGTATTCACATTTATTATCTCCTTCATACAAGAAAATATCTCCTTCACCAACTTTACTAATATCGAATAAAACGCTGATTTTACTTCCACCCATAGGTGCCTGTCTCAAATTAATAACATGTACAGGTCCACCTGAGTTAATACTATCTCTTACAGAATTTATCAAACAGATTTGTTGATCTTGTTCACTTGTTAAAGCTCTATTAACATCATCAGCAACACAAATTAATGTAGATGTTTTAGTGGAATAGTCGTAACAAATATCCATTAAAAAATTAACAGGAAGATCTCCTTGTATATCTGATTGATAACTCATTTCATCTATACTAAGAATTATTGTGTCTCCTCTAGTTATACTACCATCCATATTTTTTCTTTGTGCATTTAAATCTTCATCCAATTGTAAAGTTAAATCAGAATCATCTACACCATAGTATTCAGATTTTATTCCTTTCAATCTTAATTGTAAAAAATCTCCTTCACTTTCAGCATTGATATCATGTTCTCCTTCATTAGTTATTTTCATACCAACTGAAAAAGATGATTTTCCACTATCTAATATTGCACCCAAAACATCTGGAGGCATACCTTCAACAAACTCCATACTTACAGCACTATCGCCGCCAATATATGGTTTAAATGTAGGAGTTTGACCAGAGTCTCCTTCACGAGAACAAGAAGTAAGTAATAACATAGTTGTTAAAACCAATATCATTAAACTCATGTTCATAAACTTTGAAAATTTTATTTGTTTCATTTTTAAATACCTCAAAATTGTGATTAAATTTTAATTACCTCCATATTCGCAATATCTATTTCTTGGTAACCATAACCAAGTTCTACGATTAAAGGAGTTTCATAAGCACTTTTAACAGTACCATAATCAATTAAATAAGTACAATCAACAATTGCACTTCCATCAACCATATCTATAGCTCTTCCTCTATCAGGAGTACATTTAAGTTGTTGATCGCCAACTCTTGCATCAAGTATGTAAACTTGATTTAATTCTCTTTGTGTTAATCTTCCAGGAGAATAAGGACCACATTTAGTCATACTTCCAATATTAAATACTTGACCATCTCCTAAATTTTTAATTTCTATGTGAAAGACAACTTTGCTTTTTGTAGATATTGTTTCAACCTTTGTAATACCTACAGGTGCCCCTTGACCATTACTAAATGTGTGAGTTCCAGGAGAACAAACTTTTTTTCTTTCATCATAAGGTTCAGGATCTATACATACATTAACATTCATAAAAGTTGAATATAAATAACAATTTACAAGTTGAAATGGTGCGTTCATTTTATTAAGACCTTCTGGCCAATTTGAAATAGTTCCTTCAAAACTTTCAATAGTTCTTTCTCCACCAGGATAATCTATAGTATTTCCATTAAGCAAGTATTCTCTACCATTATACCAATTAAAACTCATACCTGACATTAAAACAAGTAAACCTGCACCATGATTAAGAGCATCTATTTGAAAATTATCACCAAAATTCAAATTATATGTGTCTTGACCATTTATTTGATTAAAATCAATTTTAACATCTTCTAATAGTTTAATACCTAATTTTTGCCCAAGTTCTTCAATACTAAAACCCCAATTATCATCATCTTGATAATATGTTGAAACTCCTCTATCTACACAGTTAATAGAACCTTGAAATCCCTTCCAAAAACTATCCCATGAATCTAAAGTTCCACCCAAAGCAAAACCAATATCACAATCATTCCAATTTCCAGTTGTTTTATCAATATCAATGCCTTCAATTTTTATTTTGGAAGGATCATATCCTGTTAGATATATTCCTCCTTTAGAGTGAGAAGAACCTTTATTTATAACATCTACATGAATTTGAAAAACGTTATCTTCCGGAAAATCCTCGTGGTAGTATAATTTACTAGGGGGAGAATTTCTCTGGAAAGAAGCTTCTACTCCTTCTGTACCAACATAATACTCTCTATTAAAACTTCCGCTACTTGAAGTTCTATCGCAACTAGTGAACATCATTGTTATCAACAACAAAGCCACAAAAATTAATTTTCCAAATTTCATCTTCTCACCTTTGTTCATTTTCATAGTATTTTAATGTTATGATTATTTATATTTATATGTTTTCACATCATTCAATCTTGTCATTGTACTAGTTTTTTCTATTAAAAACTTAACTGTTTGTTGGTTTCCTTGTTTATCCACAACTCTTATACAAACATAGTCATAAGGATGACCTGTGCTATTTGTTCGAATATCTGCTTCAAACAATGGAGGATAAGGTTCAGGATAATCATAAATAGATTCAGTAAGAGTATATGAACTCAATTCAAGAGGACAATCCTCCTTTTTCTCCACAAACTTAAAATAACTCTGAGGTATTTTAGTATTTGAATTAACTTGAATTCCACAACTACGTTCCATATCAGGATATCTATTTCCATAAGAAAATAATCCTGTTCTTTCTTTTGTTACTTGATCATTATCATCAACACCATACCAATAAATTGATGTTGGTTTAACTAAAGCGACACTTGTAAGATCTCCGATAACAACTCTTGGAGGATATTGGTTATCTGGCAACTTACACAACGTTGCTCCACAATAAGTATCAGGAGGACAAAAATTTTCTTGTTGAATACAATTATGTTTAACATCTCCAAAAAACTCAGTATAAAGTGTAACTTTGTTTGCATTCAAACATTCTTCTCTAGAATATATGCAAGAAAAATCTGCTTCAATTCTAGTTTTATCTCGAGGGTTTTCTTCATCTAAAACTTTACAATTTTCTTCATCGGGATTTTGAGAACAATATTCACATTTAGATATACAACTTCCATCAGCAGTTTCAACCTCCCAATATTGACATCTTTTCTCTTGATTAAAATTTGAAAAAACCAAATCATCTCTTCTAGTTACTTCCATTTCTTTAACATATGTTGATTCATAATTGTAATTTAAATAAATATGTAATGAAGAATAAAAATTACTTGATGTTTTAAGTATTGTATTAGATTTAAATCTACAACTAGCAGTTCCTACACCATCAATTAAAGTTATATTTTCAGGAATACATTCCATTTCTTCTCCCATTAATTCAGCTTTCAAATCAATAACATTCAAAGCAGCATTTTCATGACAAACTTCATAATTTCCTTCAAATTTCATCAAAGGTTCAAACACAATTCCTTCTCCTAAATTTGTAACTTCAATTTCATATTCAGGTTGTATATAAGAATCAAAAGGAACCATACGCGGAGTTATTTTTGTAACAGCTACAGGCGCACCCTGACCATCATTAAATTTCAATGCTTTTGCTTCACAAACTTGTTCCCTTAAATTTTCTTGATCAAAACTCATATCCATACATACTTCTTCAACAAAAGTTGTTTGATAAGGATAACACAATTTAACATAAATGTTTGAAGGTCTTCTTTCAAAATTTCCAAATAAATTATTTGCATAAAATCTTTCCAAAACAAATTCATTCCAATCACCTGCAGGATTATCTGAATTCTTACCATATAAAGTTTGATAAAGATTTTCATTGTATTTTTCAGAACTTAAAAATGTAAAAGGATCATATCCAATAGTTAATTTCGCTCTTTCAGTACCATTTATGTTGTAAGCACCTACATTTTTCAAAGTAGTGTGTACTTCAAATCTTTCTCCAGAATAAACTCTTGTTGGTGGTGCCCCTTGAACAAATTCTAAAATCAAACCATCTTTTCCAACATAATAATTTCCCAAGCCACCAGAATTAAAATCACAAGAAGTCATAAACAACGTAAATAAAATTAAAAAAATCAAAAGATTTCTAAAAATATTATTATTTGAAATCATCTTCTCACCTTTATATTTACAACTTCAGTGTTTTTCATAACATATTGATATTCAAATGAAAATATAATTGTATTTGTTGAAAAATATTTCGGAGGCGCAAATATTTCCTTTTTATCTTCATCAACATTAATATCACAAACCATTGTAGTGTAAGTTTCTTCAACCAAATCGTTTCCACTAATTAAAGCATAATTTCTTCCATCAACAACTTTCATAGGTATTTCATATTCTTGATTTTGGAAAAAAGAACATTTAAAATGCATTCCTATTGGTGCATTAATTTCAACTGCATTTATAACAGCAACTTTTTCATCCAAAACATCTTCTGAAAATAAACTTTTATATGGTTGTAATTGTATTGTGATAGTATCAAGACCACCAGTCTCGTTTAATAATAAAGGCATCTCAAGAATAGGTCTATTCGCTTCTCTTTTATTACTTATTCCTATAACTACAGGACCTGCATCAGTTCTTGCAGGAAGAGTTCCACCAACATATTCTTCAAGATCAATTTTATTAGAATCATATCTACTGTTCCTTAATAATTCTGCTTGATTTCTATCCATAATTTTTATAGGAAATTCTACTGTTGATTTAAAAGTATAAACTGAAATGTAATCAATAGCGTTAGCTCCAACATTTAAAGCTTCTCCAGGAATTACACAATTAACTGAAACTTCATTTGCACCTGCATCTAAAATAATATTATTTTTATTAACTTTACCTTGAATTTTATCAATTTTACATGCAGTCCAAAGAGTTATAGGAATATATGAACCTGTTTTATAGAATATTTGTGATCTGATTTCTTTACCTTTTTCAAATTCATCTGAAGTTGGTCCCCATCCCGTAATATCAACACCTATAAATTGATGAGTATGTTCTTGTATTGCTCCCTCCACAATTTCTCCTCTTGCCAATTTTTTCTGATAATCAATGAATGTTAAAAATTGATCCATCCAATTACCTTTCTTTGCTTCTAATTGAGCTTGTCTAAGATTCATTTGATCACTAAAATAATCGCTACTTAAATATGTATAAAAATAAAATATTGAAAGTAAAAGTATTATGAGAATTATTAAACCCATAGCAGTAGAACTATTCAAATAACCTAAAATAACTCCTAGTGCAATGGCCGATACTGAAAAATAAATAAACATAATTATAACAGGTTGTACAAATGTTGTTGAAATCAAACTTCCAACAGCATAAAGAATATAATCTGCAAATGAACTGAGAAGTATTGCAATAAAAACTCCTGAGGTTTCTCGCTTATCTAAAAATCCAAATAAGTATAAAAGTATAAGAATAATAATTATTAAAACATAAAGAGTTATTGATGCTCTTGTAAAAGTTAAGTAACCTATACCAATAGGTCCTAAACCAAGAATTATAAAAATAAGTAACATAGAAAAAACTTTTCTTTGAGAAGAATAAAGTCCTAATTTATGTTTACCCCACTTTTTTTGTTGCATAAGTGATTGATCTCCTTCAAGTTTTGCAACTTGTTTTTGAAATTTTTCTTTAGCTGCAGTTTTTTGAGCTTCTTTAGCTTGCTCCCATCCAGATTGTACACCTGCTGAAGGATTTATTAAAGCCATTGCTAAAAGTTCAGGCAACAAACTTGCAATTATTTGTATTCCCCAAAAACTAGCATTATAATAACTCAGAATTGTGTTAAGTGCAATATAAGGAAATGCTCTAAGTATTATATTATATGCTCTCCAATCAACCATAAACCAAACAATAGTCCAAGTAATTAAAGGAAACCAAAATGCTATTTGAGAACTAACTCCTAAACCCAAACTAATAAAGTATTCAGCCAGACCAAATATTAAAATAATCCAAGGTTTACTAAACATTATTACTGATGAAGGTGCAGCTTTACGATCTATTGTTTCCAATTCATTATTCAAATTATCTCTTAAACTTCTTATTTGTTCCGTGAGCATTTCTCTTGATGTCTCTCTATCTTCAGCAGTATCAGAAGAACTTTCATTAGAATCATTATGTTCAGAATTGTTAGAATTATTATTCTCGGAATTGTTAGAATCATTATGTTCAGAATCATTTCCCGAATTTTCAGGAGTGCGAGAACCTTCGCCTCTACCAGAACCTTCACCTACATTAACATCCCCTTCTATGGTGAAATCTCCTTCAACGTTCGTTCCTCTAAATGGATTTTCACTAGATGAACTTTCATCAGAAGTACCTCCAGAACTTTCATCAGAATTATGAACTTCATCAGAATCAAGACCCTCGGAAAGTTCGTTTTCTACCTTTTCAATCACATCAGCAATTTCTATAGGATTTCCGTCTGGACCTCTTCCCCATCTCCTTGTACGTTCAGTCATATTTCTTAAACCTTATTCAATTTTGATTTGTAATTGAGCTATATTTATGTCATCATCAAATGGTTTGATTTCAAGCGAATTTACACCACTTCGAACTTGTTCATCAATTACTTTTGAATAACTAAGATAATAAGTATTTACATGAACTGGTTCTCCATTAATTATGAAATCTAATTCTTTCCAACTTTCACCAGTAAAATCTATTTTCAAAACAACATTAATGTCTGCTTTAAGTGTTTCATCTCCCTCAACTTCAGTTTCTGTTCCAGGACAATTTGCTTTCTTCTTATCGTTATTGTAATAACCTTGAGGACAAGCATTACACTCAGAATTTGTTACAACAGGAGTACAAGTACTTTCTAAACCAGTAAAAGGAATATCTGAACACCAATAATTATTTTCTGATTCTGCAAAACAACAATCTTTATCATAATATTTTGAACATCCTGCAGGACAGAAATCGTCTGTGTCATCACCACAAATACCACTATTCTCCAAACTTTCAGGAGGTTCTCCATAAATGTCTTCATATCCACTAGGACATCTTGAAGAGTATTCGGCTAACGCTACACCAACACATCTGTCATAAACATTATTTGTTTTAATATCACACCAATAATTTTTTCTTGATTCTGCAAAACAACAATCTTTATCTTCATATTCTCTACATCCGCTAGGACATACTCCATCGACTCTTCCACAAAAATTGTAATCTTCATTTGTATTAGTAAATAAATCTTCATTCAAATCAAAATAATACATTGGATAATTTGGTTCAATTAAATTTACATCCAAATTAACTCTATCAATAATGTAACTTCCAGAATTTGAAAAAAATTCTAAATTGTTTTCGCCAACTTCTAAAATTTCTTTTCCAATAGTTAACTTGTTTAACATCAAGCAATCAGGAATTCCTTCAAAAACTCTTTGTCGATTTATTTCAATAATTATGTTGTTAACATTTTGTGCATCACAATCAGGATAAAATTCTAAAGTTGCACTTTTCAAATTATTCATTTCATTTTCAACCATATAGAATTTTTGCATGTGAAAACTATGATCGTTATTTGTAACATCTCCAGTTATACGAACATTTTCCAACTTGTATTCGTTAACTCTCCAAAATGCAAATCCGGGTGAAGCTGCTTTAAGATGAATTGTATTCATATTATTCAAATACTCAAGTGGTATTGCTATAGGATCATTTGAACCCTCTTTAAGAACTCCTTCAAATAACAAGTATCCATTTACATAAATCATTATACTTCCCAAAGGAGTGTTTTTAACGTTAAATGCAAGATATACTTTTTCAGTTTTGTCTTTCTGTATGTTAAATGGGATGTCGTTTGTTTTTTTCTCAAATGCAGAGTTTTTAATTTCTATTCCTGCAACTTCATGAATTATTTGCGCGTCTGTTTTTGTATAAATTCTGAAGCTAGAGAGTGGGTGTTCTATGTTGTTATCTTCAACATATGTTATTTTTCCAGGGCTTTCTTTTAAAATACTGGTGCCTAATAAGCTACTGTAAGAACCTGTACTATCTAAGTTTCCAGGAGTATCTCCATTGAGAAGTCTTTCCCTGTCTGCAGGAGGTATAAATAGTATGTACAATACTAATGCTACAGTCACTAAAAGAATGAGAACTGCGGCCGCAGCAGCGTTTGTTGGACTTTCCGCAACACCGTTTTTGTCTTTAAAAAGACTGGAATTTTTATTCTTATATTTAGATACGCGCTTCATGTACCATTTTTGTATATTGGTATATATAAATGTTTCTCTTGTAATTAAATTTAGGATTAGAGCTTCAAATGCTCAAATTATTGCTCTAGAAGCGATTTAAGGTAACCATTTCTTAGCATCCTTTATCTTCTCAGGAAGGTAAGTTTCCATAACAAAATTCAGACCGTGTGCTGCAAATGCCTGTTGTTCAACCCTTTTCTTTTCTTTGGCCATTGTTTTTAAAGCATCAACCCATTTTGGATGATCTCTGATAAATGGATCGTTTTTCAACATATCTTTAATTTTTTTCAAGTCAATATCTTTTAAAGGATGAGTTGGAAGTTTATAATCAACAATATCTTGCGGAGTTACACCTATAAATTTTGCACTTGGAACACAAAAGAATTCATTTATGTGTGCAGCATTTCCACTTCCCACTTTAAGAGTTCTATAAATATTACCATAACCATATGGATCTCCATCAGTAAAAACATAAACAGGTAATTTTTTATCATCAGATAGTTTCCTGATGAATCGTCTACATGCTCTTGTCGGAACTCCACTCATAGCAATAAGAATGCAATTTTGTTTTTTCCAAAAATTATGTTTGTTTAATCTTTCAAAAGCACCTTGAGTTTCAATAGCCAAAATAAATTTAGCTTTTGTCTCAAATTTCAAATGCTCAACTGAAGAAGGAATAGAGTACGCACCAGAACCAAATTTAGTACAATCAATTTTCAATTCTTTTTTTGTTTCAAAGTCATTATCTATAACAATTATTTCGCCTGCTACAGAACCACCGTGTTCACCAGGAATAAAACCCATTTGTTCTCTATTGACGCCCAACATAGCTTCAATATCGTCCATAACAGAATCAGATTCAGGTTGCTCGGCAAATCTAGCATCCCCCCAGTTCTTAGAAACATAATATGCTTCTCTTTTAGTTGCGCTATCTTCTCCTTCAATAAGTTCTTTTGAGAGAGACATCATTCTAAGAGTTTGTGCAAAAGTTTTTACAGTTGCAGCAGTAAGAGTTCTTCTTTTAAGAGAATCTTTTATTTTAAAAAATCCTTCTTTTTCATCAAATTCAACATTGCTCAATGAACGAACAGGTATTTCCAATTCAGGAGCTTTATTTTTCTGAATATTTTTATGAACTTTGTGTGATATTTCTTTTATTTTTTCTAAAACTACATTCATTCTTCATCACCTTCCTCAGCTGTTTTCTGTTCACCATCATCATGATCGCTGTTGACGTCTTTTCCTATTTTTGCCCATTCAGCATCATATTCAGTATTTTTAGAAGCATCAAATTCCATACTTTGTATTTTTCCTCTTTTAGCTTCAAGTAACTTTTGTAAATTATGAATAATTTCTTCTTCATCACCAGTACCTAAACCTAAAATTTGTTTTAATCCAATAGCAACATGAGGAATATATTTTTCAATAAAACTTCTTTTCTTTAATTCATCTTTCACCCTTCTTTTTTTTGCAGTATATTTTGCAAGATTTCTTCCAGCTTCTTGTAGAGCAAGACGAATTTCTTTTATTATTTCAGGGTATTGTGCAATTGCTTCTTTACTTTCAGAAGTAAAAGGAACCCAAACAGACGCCATGTGCACAACAATTGTCAGAGGCCCGACAGGCAGAGAGCCAGATGGCTGATTAAGTCCGTATGGTTTCCAACTAAGTTGCTGAATTGCTTTAGTTATACCACAAGCACCTTGTTGAAATAACAATGGAACTCTATTCGCAAATCTCATCAATCTTGCAGATTTATCAGCAGCTTGATCTCCACCATAAGCAATAGCTACTTCTATTTGAAAAGGATTTCCTTTGTAAACTGCAGGAGGTCTAGTTACACTAGTATAAAATTCAGCATTAACTTCTTTTTTAATTCCCTTTTCCAATAATTCTGAAGTAATTGGTGCAATACAATCTGTTGAAGGAGATTGAATTTTAACTTTCTTTAAAGCTTTAAGTATCCTTTCACCTTCTTCATGATGAATGTTTTGAGGATTTGTTCTAGGAAGTATTCTTGCCATTTCAAAAACATCTTTTGCAACCGATCCACTAACCTTACTAAATTCAGTTGTTAAAAATTGATGCACTGTAGTAGATTCAGTTACTTCAAGCATCTTTAAAAAAACTCCAAGTTCAACACCATAAGGATGTGGTTTTATTTCTTTTGCAGGTTCAGGTTCTTGTTCTGTTGCCCTAGGAAAAATCAATTGTTCTGCTTTAGGATTAGTATAAATAATCATAACATGAGGATTAACAACAGCAGTTTCTTTCAAATATTCATCGACACTCTGAGATCCTCTTTGATATGTTGCTTCAATATCAATTTGAATTTTGGTTCCGTGATCTTTATTATTCCAATCTTTTTTTATTTCATCAAGAACTTCAGGTTCATTTGTTGAAGTATTAATTTTCAATTCATAATGATGTGCAGGTGCATCAGGAGCAATTTTTGAAATTACTTTTGCAGCCCTACCAGTAGTAAGTTGACCATACATAACAGATGCACTAATCCCTATACCTTGCTGTCC
>CAYSFC010000024.1:0-8249 GCA_964430665.1 uncultured Methanosarcinales archaeon
TATTCTATTACAATATTCTTTTATAGGACAAAAATCACATTTTGGATTTCTAGGTTTACATAAATTCTGACCAAATGAAACCAAATATTTGTTCCAGTTAATCCAATATTTTAAAGGTAATTTTTTTCTTAAAGCCATTTCTGTATCAAAAGGAGTTTCAGTTTTAACATAACCTAATCTATTTGAGATTCTGTGGACATGAACATCGACACAGATAGCCGGCAAGCCGAAAGCCTGAGCCCTGACGAGGTTAGCTGTTTTTCTTCCAACCCCTGGAAGTTTAATCAAATCATCAATTTCTGAAGGAATTTTGCCTTTAAAATTTTCTTTTATAACAGAAGGCATTTTTTTCAAGAAGGATGCTTTGTTTTTGTAAAAACCCACAGGGTAAATTAGTTTTTCTATTTGATTTGTTGATAATTTTTCTAAATCGTCAAAAATTTTAACTTTTTGAAATAATTTTGTACAAACTGCAGAAGTTGTTTGATCTTTTGTTCTTGCAGAAAGTAATGTTGCTATTAGAATTTTAAATTTGTCTTTAGTGTGAACAGATATTAAATCAACTATAGGCATTTTATTTTTCTTAAATTCTCTTGAAAGAATTAAAAATATTTTATCAACATCAACTTTTACCATTGTAAAAACTAAAAAAACTTGATTTAAATAAATTTAGTATACAAAAATGTATACCCAAATACGAATATAACGAAAGGTTTATAAATAATTATTGTTTAAAAACTATCACAATGAATGATACTGATTATAAAAATTATAGAGCAGAACAGATATTATCTCAATGCGGACTAAATCAAGACTCAATTAATTCAATAAAATCCACAAGTGTTGTAACACATAATGGATCCCAACATGTAATTCACAACTCTCAATCACATTTGTTTGATAAGAAAGATGTGAATACAGTTGATATGTCTAACGCTAATGAATTGTTAGCTGTACATCAACAACAATTTTCAAGATTTAAACAATATGCTGATACTAGAATAATGAGATTAGAAAGTCAAATGAGTCAAGTTATGGAACAGTTAAAAACAGCAACAGACATCATTCAAACACTAAGAAGCAACTCTCAAGCAGCTAACAACAGAGCTCAACTAGAGCAAAACAACGCACCTAGAGATCCTGTTAAAGAAGCTATAGATAGAAATCGTGTAGCGCCTGCAGATGTTTGTATAGAAAAAATGTTTTACTTCGGTAACACATAAATCAAGATAACTCAAATCTCTTTATTTGAGCACAAAGCACATCCTTTATTTTTGTTTTGTGCTCATTTAAAGAATGTTTACATTTACCCCCTATAGAAAGTGTCGGAACACTACTTCTACCCCTTAAGTTCCGGCACATTTTCTTTTTTCTCATAAATTTTATAAGTGCAAGTCTATTTTGCATTTTAATGGTTTTAGAAGATATGGTTTCAAGAAAACGTAGTGCTTCACGTTATGAATTTAATGTTCTTAAAGAAGCCACTTTATATTGGCCAGAAAGACCTGAGAACATTAAAGAAACATATGATTGTTTGAATAAAATTTTTTATAAACATTTTGGAGATGAATCCTTAAGTGTTGAAAAAATATCTTTGTTGACTTCGGTTTCTCTAGAATTCCATCACCAATCTAAACCTTTTGATTTAAAACAAATTCAAACAATTATTAATTTTTATAACATGGGTGTTGAAAAGACTAAAAATGTGAAAGAGAATGGATTTACAAATAATTTACTTACTAGAACAAAATTCAAAGATCAAAGATTAGAATTTTATGTAAGACTTTATCACACACACAAAACAAAATTAAAAGAGATAATTCGCAATAAACCAATAAATGAATTTTTAATAGATGAATATAAAGATGTATTGAGTAGTTGGACTGATTTAGCTAAAAAAGAAGTTCCAGAAAGTGTTTATGGTATTGGGAAAATTACCGAACGAATCAAATTTTTAGGAAGACATATTTGGGATAGGACAAACAATATTTTCTACAATTTTTTGATGGAAGAATTAAAAAACAGTAAAGGAATTTCTAGAGCAGGAATTTCTTCTGCCCTAGGTAACATTTACAAATATAAATCAGGAAAAGATGATGCTGAAAAAAAACAAAATGTTACGATGTGGGCAAGGTATAAGAAAATTTTTATTAATTATGTAGATTCTAGAAAAGAATTGTTAAAAAATGAATTAGTTAAAAAAACTTACTTGTCAGATTTATTGTCTATGGGTAATGCAAAATTTCAATCATATAATTTGAAAATAAAAAATAACGTTAATTTTTCAAGTATTGAAAAAGATATAGATAAAATGAAGAAATATTATGAAAAATATTTTGAAATAACTAAACAAAACACAGAAATAACAAAATATAATTTAGATTTCACAAACAGAGTCCTAAAAAATCATTATGGAGAATACGTTGATCGAAAAAAAACCAAAGAAACAAATTTATTTGGGATGGTGAGAACAGAAAGAAAGAAAACTCTTAAAAAAATAGGTAAGAAAAAAAACAATCTCAAGAGAATTCAAAAAAATACTTGGAAATTTCGTAAAATAACTTAGTTCACAAATTTATTATTTAAACCATGCAACTTCTTAATATACAATTATTTAACATAATTTCTAGAACCAATAATTCTCCGTCAACTAGAGTTCTTGAAGAGTGTTTTGTTTTGAAATTCACAGAATTATTTTTTCTTGTTATCCAGATTTGAGTTTTTTCATCATTGAAATTGTGAAAAAAGGAAACTGAATCTGATTCTCCACGTAGAACTCTTATTATTTGTGCTAATTCTGCATCTGAAAATTTTACTTTTTTCCAAGACCAACTACCATTTTTTTCCAAACCAAAACCAAAATACACCTCCCCTAAGGTGTTTTGAGTTACTCTAAGGCACGAGGTTTTACCGAAGAATGCTTTGTTGTAAAATAAACGCCCCCCAGAATTCTGGGAGTTGTTTGAGGTGTGTTGTGCTAAAGTCATAATTAAAATAGAATGTGTTGATTTATAAGTTAAGCGTCAGTATGTCCAGTGCGTCTAGTGTGAACGTTGAGAAAAATTTATTTTAGGTAAGTGTCTTGAGATTTATATTCTTGTTGCAATCGTTCGCTTTTTTTAGCTCTTTGAGATTTAGAAAATTCTTCATAAGATTTGGTTTCTTCATCAGTTATAATTCCGTCGTGATCTTTAACATCAACTAATTTTAAAGTGTTATAAAAATCAGGCATATCTGAACTAAAGTTTGACAAGCCGTTGTAATTTATGTTGTTAAATCCTGTAGGGAATTGATCATTTGCATCTCTTAGAACAGAATATGCTCTAACAAGTTTAACTAAATTATCAGAATCAATATTTATGCTTTTAATTTGCATATTTACGGGCTTTTTTCCTTGTTTGAATTCAAATGCGAAACTTTCTGGTCCGATTGTAATAGAATAATCTTTTCCTGTAAATTTCTGAGGAAAGTTAATAAAATCATTTGGCCTATTTCCTTTAGATAAAGCGGTAGAAGCAAGCATGAATGTTGCTAAAGTTAAATATTTTAAGGTTTTAAACATATTGGCCACACTAAATAAAAGTTGAACTAGTATATAAATCTTTCGTTTTTGTTATTACTATAAAGTAGTTACTTGGATATTCTTTTTAAAGATCCATACTGGTTTAGGAATTTTTTTAAAGTTTTTACAATGTGTTCAGGCTGTGTTTTGAGTATTTTGGCTGTTTCTGTTAAAGGATCTTCATCTACTTCTTTTTTTGATTGTAAATCAAATTCGGATTTGAGTAATTTTCCTTTTTTTGCTTTCTTCCATTTTGTAAACAATTCTTCTGCTCTTAGAGGTAATTGTTTGGGAGAACAATGTAATAATTCGCAAGCTTCGTCAACTAGTTTTGATTCTTTGTTATCTGATTTTAATGCTGCATTTCCTGCTACGAATTCTATTCTTATTGTTCCGTCTTGAACTTTGGAACTTTTTAATATTTTAATTTGTTCTATTTCAGAAGTATCATTTAAGTGAGTTCCACCACAAGCTTCAACATCTAAATCTTCTATTTGAACTATTCTTAATTCACTTCCAGGCACAGCCCCTCCTTGATAAAGTGCGAATCCATATTTTTCTTCAGCTTCATCTCTTGGAAGAATTGATTTTGAAATTTTAAGTTTTTGTGAAATTATTTTGTTTGCTTCTTCTTCAATTTTTGTTAGTTGATCATTTGTTAAGGATTCAAAATGAGTTATATCTAGTCTTGCTTTTTTAAGAGTTTTACTTGCACCTGCTTGCCAAACATGATTTCCTAGAATTTTTTTAGCCACTCCATTTATTACATGAGTTGCAGAGTGATGTTGAGTTAATTGTTTTCTTGTATTAAAGTCGATTTCACAAGTTACTGTATCTCCTTCTTTAAAATTAATTCCTTCAACAACGTGAATTATATGTTTTCCTTGTTTTACACATTCAAGAAGTTTTTTGCCATTAATGGTTCCTTCATCATGAACTTGTCCACCGCTAGTTGGATAAAATGCAGTTCTATCTAAAACAACAAAAAGATTTTTTTCTATTTTCAAAACTTTTGCAGTGAATTCTTTTATATTCCAATCGTTGTAATACATTACTTCTGTGGGAGGAATTTCATTTAATTCCATTAATTTGTCATGTTTTCCTGTTTTGGTTGCTATTTCTTTCTTTTCATGATAGTCTGAAATCAATGAATAGAAATTTTCAGGAATTTCAACAATCTTGTGTTGAAGTTTTGCTATTTTTTGAATCTCATCCGGAGTTATACCATATGAGTCATAAAGTTGTATTAATCTTTCTTTTTTTGGTATTCCTCTTAAGAGTTCATTTGTAATCATACGAACATTTCTTTCTTTTCCTGCAACATATTTATCGAGTTCGGATTGAAGTATGATTTTTAATTCTGGTAAGTGTGTTTCCAATTCAGGAAATAATGGTTTAAGTTCTTTTGCATGCCATTCGCAAACTTCGTAAAGATCTATATCCCATTCAAATTCTGAAATAAAGTTTAATGCTCTTCTTAAGATAACTCTTAAATTGTATCCTCCGCCAACATTACTTGGTAGCATTCCATCTGAAATTGCTACTAACAATGAACGAGTGTGTTCTGCTATTGAATATATCGCAGTCATAGGTTCTAATTTTTCTTTTAAAGTTTGAACTGAGACTCCCATTTTTTTAGCAACATCTTTCCAAGCTTCATGAATATCTTCTACTTCATCTAAATTTAAATAAGCTCCGTGAGGGATATATTTTAACATAAATTCTTTATCATATTTTACTCTAGTTCTTTGAATTAATTTGTTAATAACTTCTGGAAAAACTGCATCATAAACTGTAGGAGTTTGTTGTGAAAACCAAGCGTTTCTTTCCATACCCATACCCATATCTAAAACTTTCATAGGTATTTCTTTAAATTCAATAGAAGTTTGTAACTTTTGTGCACCAGTAGCTTCACTACTTCGTGCTTCATTTTCATCTTGTTCATACATCATATAAACTTGATTTCCTAGTTCAATACCTTCTGAGAAGAATTCAATACAAGGTCCAAAGTTTCCTCCTCCGGCCCAAGCGTCTTCATGAAAAATAACGTCTTCTTTGTTTAAATTTAATCCTTTAGTTATCCATTGATAAATTTCTTCAAAAGCTTTATCTCTATCCCATTTTTCTTTTTGTACAAATTGATGTTGTCCAATCATAACAAAACCTGTTAAATGAGACATAGTAACTCCTACGTTAGCCACATCTCCAAATCTTAAACAAAATTGAGGGATGACTAGTTTTTCTGCAGGAGGTTTTGCTTCTCCATTTATAACAAATGGTTGAAATGCTGCAATACTTGCTATTGTGAATTCTGTTGTTGGATTCCATCTTGCCACAACAGGATATCTGTTTATAGATTTGTAATCGAATGATTGGAACATTTTTTCGAACTTTTTCCAAACTTCTATATATGATAACGATGATTTGGCTTTTGAATTTAAGAAGGTGAATCCTCCTTGACAAGAAGCATCTCCACAAACAGTTCTTTCATTTGTTGACCAAAAGAATTTTTTACAATTTTTACATTGATTTCTTTTATATCCTTCTCTTTTAAGAATGGTTGTTGGAAAGTATTTGTCTGAATTTTTTGTGACTGTTTTTAGAAATGATTTCTTAAGTTCTTTATCTGTAAGCATAATTATAGCACCTAGAATAAAGAGTAATGAAGTTTCATTTATAAATATAGTGATAAAATTGCAAATTAAAGGCTAATAAGCAACATTAAAAAATTAATTAATTCTTGTATTGGATGATATCCAAGCATTTATTGATCTCTTACAAGTGTCGCAACCATTTGAACAGAAAACATACGCTACAGGACTACAACTCTGACCAGCAGTACTACAAGAACAAGTTATACTATAACCCCAATCAGCAGACAAAACTTCGTAACCATTTGGAATTGGTTTTAAAACATGTTTTGAAGATAAAGTCTTTAACATAATATTTTTTTCTCTTGTAGGAATATTTGTATCTAATCTAATTACATTTTTTTCAGCTTCGGAAATTGGAGATAAGACTTTTAAAGGTTCTCTATAAATTGCTTGACCTGCTAAATTGCTTTGGTTTTCAGATATAGAAACAGTATTTTCTGAAATTATGAAAAAAATTCCTAGTATTGCCACAACTGCAACGATAGATATTATTATGTTGTTTTGGTCCATAAGGAATATTTTGAGAGAAATAATATATAAATGTTTGGAAGATGTTTAAATAAAATTTATAAATAAATGAAAAAAGCAAAGGAGTAATGAAAAAAACAATAATTTTAACAATTCTAATTTTGGTTTTGCTGTCAACACTTGTAACTTCTAGCGAGATAAAGGAATATTATAGATATAGTGATGCAAAAGCATATGCGCCAGACATAGTAAACATTTTTGAGCCATACACTGCAAAGGTTATTTTGAGTAATCCTGAAAAAGGTTATGATTTAATTGGTGTTAGTGGTTCTTGCGATATTGCTTTAGAACATGTTACTGGATTAAAACAACCACCTTTAGAATTATATGATGCTAATCATTATAAATATAATGGTGAAAAAGAATTTGAACTTAAACTATCTCAATTAACTCATGATGGAAAAACAGATACATGGGGTGTTTTGGAGGATGGGAAAAACAAAGTTATTTTTTATTCTTGTACTATAATGCTTAAGAATTCTTCAAATTTAAATGATTATTCTTCTGAAACTAGAATTGAAATAAAGCCTGATTTTTTTGAATTTGATTTTGGAATTAGTGATTTACCTTCTGGATTTACTGCAAAAAATCCTAAGGAAGATAGTACTTCTGTAATTATAAGAACATTATGGAATCAGTATGATAAGAAATCAGATAATCAAGAAATAAGTATTAATATGAAACTCGAAGGGATAAGAAAATCAACAAGTGAAGTTTATTCTTTTGAAGAATTAAATAATCCAGATATGTCTAAATTTAATATTAATACTGCTGGTCAAAGTTATGAGGAAATTGAAGTTAAAGGAGAAATTGCTCATATGTATTCTTCTTGTAGTGGGAGTAGTTGTAAGTATAATGCTTTTGTTTTGAAGAGTTTTGGTCCTGTTGTTTATACTATGAATGCAAGAGTTCTTGAAAAAGATGAAGATACTGATATGGATATGTATCAAAGAGAATGGAGAGATTTATTTATACAATCTATAGAAAATACTTATTTTAAACCTGAAGGCAAAAATCTTGAAATTATTTTTGAAGATGATGACGCTTTTTGTGGTGATTGTAAAACAGGTTATGTTTGTGGTGCTTGTGGTAAATGTATAAAAGAGAGTGATGCAATTGATCCTTCTAAAGTTGAAATAGAAACAAATTTTGAAATTAAAAACGATGGTGAAAAAATATTAAATTCTATTGAGTCTAATTTAGCTTTTACTGTTTTTCCTAATATTGAAATTTTATATGAAGGTGAAGAAATTGATTATTGTGATTTAAAAGATCCTGGTATAAAAATGAGTATTGAAGGAGAATTATTGGGTAATGATACTTATAGTGGTTTTACTAGTGGTTTTGTTAGCGATGATAGAGAGAAAAATAGTGTTAAGTGTGATGTTGATTTTGAAGAATCAAAACCTAAATGTGTTTTTATTGTAAGTCCTAGTTCTAGAAAAAAATTTATTGAAGATGCTAAAGAAGTTACTGATGAGTATAGATTTAAAGCAACAATAAAT
>CAYSFC010000024.1:8349-10719 GCA_964430665.1 uncultured Methanosarcinales archaeon
GAGAATTTGAAAAAAATGCTAAGGTTATTATGGTTCCTCCTAAAGATTTAGAATTAGATTTAAAATCTAAAAGTAATCAAGTTCAACAAGGAAATACGGGCGTTCTTGAAATTAAACCATATGGAGGAACTACGGAAGATATTGTTGTTAAAATAACTTTATTAGGACCTGGTGAAATTGGTTTGACATCTGATAAAATAAATACTAATTGGCTTTTAAAAAGTGTAAAACAAAAAGAATTAATTAAGGTTGGTTATATGGCTCCTCCTCTTGGTAATTTTGATATTGGAAAAGAATTAGAATCTTTATCTATGACAAAACTTCAAACTGATGCAGCTAAACAAATAGCTTTAGATGCAGTTACTGCGTATGGAGGAGAATATGTTGATGGTATAGATAAATTAGTTGATGCAGGAGAGTATTCTTCAAAAATAAGTAAATTAACTGATGCTTACAAAGTAGTTAATGGTGGAAGAAATATTATTGGTACAGATAAAGCAATAAAAGATATGACTGGTGAATTAGGAGATGCAATGCAAGTTACTGATGGTAAAAGTGAAGCTACTTGGTCTGAGAATGCTGCTGATGCAGGTATTATTGGAATTTCAGTGGCACAAACCGCTGTCGGGGTATTGACATTTATTCAAAATAAAATTCCTGGTGTAAATAAATTGTCTGCTGGACTTCAGACTGCATTTAGTGCTGCAACAAATATTTGGAAAGCAAATCTTCAATATATTTCTAAATCTGAAAAAATAGAGCGTGCCAAAGAATTGTTTTATCCTGCTGTAATTGTAGTAACTGCTCAAGATATATCTGGATGGACAAAACAAGAGATGCATATATTTCAAATTGCATATCATGAAATAAGGTGAATAAAATGAAGAAATTATTGGTTTATGTTATGTTGATATTAATATTGGTCGTTCCAGTTTATGCTAGTAGTTTGGATGAAGCAAAAGAGATTGTTGATAATTATTATTTGTTTTCAAAAGAAAAGAATGTAGAAAGTTATTCAAATTTATTTGATCAAGAATATGTTAAAGAACTTTATGGTGAAGATTATAGAGATTTTTTTAAGGAAGTTTTGAGTTATTTTGATGTTGATAAATATTCTCTTGATTTTCAATATTATACTGAAGGTGAAGACTCTTTAACTTTGTTTTTTAATTTGGAAGCAGAAGTTGTTGTTGATGGTTTGAAAAATGATCTTGATAATGATTTGGTTGCTTTATTTTCTAAAAATAATGGTGTTTTGAAATTGAAATATATTATTTTACAAGAAACATTTATTGAACAAATGAACAGAGAAGTAATATATGAGGGCGCTATTGGAAGTTTTGTTGAAGAAAATTCAGATTTAATTGAGGAAGCTGAAAAGAAAAACATTCCTTTAGTAGATTATACTCAAAAATTCGAAGACATAATTAATAAACATAATAATAGTAGTGTATATATTATTTTAATATTGATTGTTGGAATAATATTATTAGTTGTGTTTAAAGAAAAAATAAAAAATAAGGAAGTTAAAAAGTATGTTGATAAGATTGACGGTGTTAGTAGAAAAACTGGAAGTTTAATTAAGAAGAATTATGAAAAAAGTAAACCTGTCATTAAAGATAAATATCTTATGGGGAAAAATGTTGTGAAAAAACATACTAAAAAGATAATTAAAAAAATCAAATAGTGAGTTTTTCACTAATTCCTATATTTTTTGCTCTTTGTTTTTGTTCTTTGGTTAATTTTTCCATCACTTTATCTTGTTTTTCCCAATAAGCGTTTGTTGGAGTATAACAATGTTCACTTATATCTTTCATCCCATAAAAGTTTGCTAAATTTTGATTTTTTTCAATTTCAAACACATATCCTTTTTCTTGAAGAGCGTTAATTATTTGTTGTATTCCTTCAGATTTATAAGATAATCCAATTCCTGGATAGAATGTTTTTGAAGAAATTTCTAGTGAACCTAATCTTTTGGAAGTTTCTGTTCCATAAATATCGATGCAAGTGCATTTAGTTATTTGGTATTTTTTATTATCTTTAACTTTGGAGATTTTCTTTTCCAGGTTAACAAATAATAAGTTTTCTTCTTCATCATAATCAAATATTTCTATATTTGAATATTTTCTGTTTCTTAGGTTTTCAGCCATGGTTTCGTCGAATACAAATAAATCTTTTTTTGTCATAAAGTTCTAAATGTGAGTTATTTTATAAAATTAACTAAAATTATAATAATTTCCCTTTCTTTGACATTATTAAGAATCAATAGATGGTTCCCCTCCCGCACGGATGCTCTCATCACCTCATCCATGGAGTAAGGCTTTTTATTTTAACAATTCTTCAGTTTTATTCATAAAATCTAAAACTTTA
>CAYSFC010000025.1:0-10293 GCA_964430665.1 uncultured Methanosarcinales archaeon
ACGAAACCAACTGAACAAGTTCAACAAGTTAAAGAAGTTCAACAAGTTAAAGAAGGTCCACAAGTTGAAACAAAAATAATTGAAGATCCAACAAAAGCAGCTGGATATATTAATATATGCCAAGATACAAGTCAAATACAAAAAGACATTTCAAAAATAATTTCTGAAATAAGCAAAACCAAAAATAAAAAAGCAAATGAAACTCAAAAAATTGCATTATATGAAAAATTTAAATCTTTAAATACATTAGATCCAAAAAAATATTCAAAAGACAAAATAAAAAAATCTCTTGAAAAATTTTTGTAATTTTATAAATAATTTTATTTTTTTAAAATTAATGATGGAACAAGAAAGAATTGTCGAAGAATTTCAAATTACTTTTCCAAGTGTACCTTACAATCAAACTCCTGGAAAGTATAATACTTCAATTAATAGGGCATTTCCAAAAGATCCAGAACCTGGTAAAAATTATTATTTAAAAGTTATTTCAGCAGTTATTTCAAATGAACAAAAACTTCAAGATAATCAAGAATATATTTTGAAAGTAAAAACAGTTAAAACAGGTTCTTATGTTGATCATACTTTTTCAATATCAGGTTCATATGATCCAGATTTATTTAACAAAGAACTTATTAAAGTTTTATATAACAACGGATGGGTAAATCCAAAATTTGGTAACACAACAGATTATCCAGAATTAGCAACAATTCATTATCCAATTACAACAACATTTGATAAAGGTAATGGAAAATTCGTTGCATTAACAACTATTTTTGATTATTCTGATGACCCAACAACTCCAGAATATTTAGAAGTTTTACTTGAAATACCAACAACAAGTTCTCTTAATACACAATTTGGTATTTTTGGCGTTACAAATACAATTATTCCAGAAGGTTTTTATACAAGTAATTATGTTATTAATGTTTCATATCCTTCTATTGTAGACGCTTTTTATTTACAAACTGATTTTATTGAATCTAATTATATTATAAATAACAATTCAAGAAGTGTTGCATATTCAAATAACTTTAGTAAATTAAGGTATCTTGATAGTCAAGATTTAATTAAAACAAGCGCAGATACAAAATCAACCTTAATTATTGATCCTACACAAAATTTTGTAGAATTTGAAATCATTAATGCAAATGGAGATGTCTTTACACATTATGAACCAGCAACATTTAAATTTCAGATTATTGAAAAATAAAATTTTTAATATTTTAAAAAAAAATTAATTTTTTTATTTTAGGTGTCTGATGCAAATGGAAAAAATATACGATTATATAGCTTATTGTAACGATAATGAAATTACAAGTATAAAGCTTGAAACTTTTTGTAATAAATTTGGAGTATATAAAATTTCTTTAAAACAATTTTCTGAAAATGAAAAAAGTATAAAATATAATATCTCATTTAGATTTAATGGAAGAGAAGAAAAATGTGTTGGATACAAATGTATAAAAAATAATCAAATATATGTTTTACTTGATTCTTTAGATTTTACAAGAAAAATTGAAATTGAATATCTTGAATAATTTTTAATTAAAAAAATATTTTTTTTCTTTTTTTTACATTTTCCTTATAACACTTTGGTTCCATTTATCTTCAATTTGTACGTAATCACATTTTATATATTTTGCTCCTTCATTTAATTCTCTAAATAAATGCATTTGTTGTAAAACTTCATAGCATTCACATATCTTTGTTTGGAAAGAATTAAAGTGAAATACAAAAGTTGCTTTTTCTTCAACTAACATTTTATAAATAATAACTAAGTCGTCTTTTGATAACATTGGTTGATCTTTTTCAGTTCTTTCAAGTATATGATATTTTTTTTGATCACCATCGATACTTATATTTGATAAGTTTAATTTTTGATAACTTGGATAATAATCACCTTTACTTTTTAATGGAATTCCTTTTGATTTAACTTTAATAATTTTATCATTTTCATCTAGTAACATATATATTTTTGGACATATAATTATAATTTTAGCAACTCCACTATTATTATTACTTTCTTCAGTTAATCCTCCTAAAAATCCAGTAAGTCTATTATCAATTGTATAATCTTCAATATTACAACTTTTTTCAATTTCTGGATCATATAAATCTTGTCCAAATATATTGAATACGTTCTTTAATTTAGAATGATCAAATTTGTCTTTTAATATTGCCATACAAGAATCAGTATCACAATATGTAATTTGTTTAACATAATCACATTTTTTTAAATTTTCAATTAGTTGGAATAAATATAAACGTGCTCTACAAGTAATATCAGCACATATTGCAAAATTTGCCCAATTTGAAGGACTAAAGTTTAATTCTGTTTTAAATATACATTTTCTTACTTTTCCATTAAAATATCTTTCTTTTTCATAATAATCACATAAACCAAGCTTATTCCATTCTTCACATTTATATTTTTCTGTTTCATTATATGGTATTACACTAAATTTTTTAGAATTACATCTTTGACCATAATATCCATAACTTGAGTTTGCAATTAATTTTGTACAAACTTTTAAAGCTTTTTGATTATTATTTGATCCGTATTGTTTTAAACCATATATTTTTGATATAAAGTCTTTAAATAAATATTTCTTTTCATATAATTCATATTCTAAAAATAAGAATTTAACTCCTAATCTCATATTGAATATAATTTCATCAAATGATAGAAAAGCAGTTTGTTCAAAGTTTGAAATAACTTGTTTTAATCCTTCTTGTGTTTTTAAAGTAATATATGAAACATTTTTAAATTTTTCAATGTTATTATCAAATTTAACTTTTGCAAATCCTCCAATCTTTTTATTCATGAAATAATCTTCAAATTTTAATTCTCCAATCTTTGATTTCAAATTTATTTCTTTTGGAAGATCAAAACTTACTTTTTTAATTAAATCACAGCAAATTGGGTAATTATAAGCAAATGGATATAAACTACTAAAATCAACATAAAATAGACTTCCTTTTTGAATTTTTTTAATACCTTGAAACATAGCAGCTACAATACCACCACGGTAACTTTTTTGAGCAATGCTTTTATATGTACTTATTTTACTTGTATTTAAAGATCCTTGTTCTTCAAATAATTCAGGACTAATTTTTGTTAAACAATATTTTGCAAATGCTGAAACTGTATTGAATAAATAAATTGGAATAAAGTTTATATTTAAAATTTGTCCAAATGTTTTTGAAGCTTCAATATAAATATTATATAAAGAAGTAACATCTAAAATATTATATTTTTCAAGATCTGCAATGTCTTTTAATATTTCTTCACATTTTGATTTTGTAATTGTTTTACATATTTTACAATCTTCTTTACATTCTTTACCATTCCATAAATCGTAAATATGAATAATTTGTTTAGTATAATCGACATTATATTCAATAAATTCTTTTTCAAGACATGTTTTAGATTTATCTTTTGGTAAAAATGCTTTTGATAAATCATTCAAAGAAGATCCGAAAAATTTATAAGAATCTCTCCAAATGTATTTTCTTCCATCAATTAATTGATATTTCAATGAAATAAGTTGATTACCATTTGTAAGTCTACTAGTTGTTGTATAATCAATTTCTGGAGTTGAAAATATATGTTTTATCATTACTTTTAAATCGAAGTTTGATGAATTGTGACCAATACAAATTGTTTCACTTGTTTTTATTTTATTTAAGAAATTACAGAAAGTTTTAATATTTCTTTTACAGTTTCCAATTGTAAAGAAAGATATTGGTTTTTCTCCATTCTTTAATCCTTCTTCAGATTGAAAACACCAAGCAATTGAAAATGATTTTGTAATACTATCGGATTTATTATAAATTGTTTCAATATCATAAAATACAAGTGTTCTGTTACTTGGATATTTAATACTATAGTTTTTTGATTTACAATAAAGATTTTTTCCATTAAATTCAATTAAATCATTTAATTCTATTTTTTTATCAAGTAAGTCAAAAGTATTTTTATCAATAACATTTGGATAATTAACTGTTTCTTTTATTTGTTTATTTGTATAAGAAATAACATTATTAAATTTTTTTCTATCTTTTTTAAATCCTTTTAAATCTGAAACAAAATCTGTGTAATCTAATTTTGTAACAGTAAACTTTTGATCATCAAGTTCTGGAACATAATTTTCAAATGAGAATTCATCACTACTCTTCTTATCTAATGAAAAGATTGATTGTCCAATTTTGAATAAATAAATAAATTTATCAGTTTTACAAACGTTATAATATTTAACAACAATACCAGAAACACTTAATACACAACAATTTACATTAAAATAATAACATAAGAATTGGTAATAATGTAAATTAACGTCACAATCTCCAACAATTTCTGAAAGGTTTTTAATAAAATTAATATTTATAATTTCATTTTCTGGTATTTTAATATTTACTAATTCACAATATTCTTTTATTTTTTGTTGTATTCTTTCTTGTCTTATAAATTTGTTATTAATATAATTTTTAAGTTTTTTATCATTTGTAATATCACTACACAATATTCTGAGAAATGCTTTTATAACACAATGTTTATTTGAAGCTGTTACTGGTGGAAGAAAATCTAATTCAAAAGTATCTAAGATAGCTTTTAATTTTGCTTTCTTTATTGGTGTTAATAATTGAAGTCTTTCAAATAATTTGATTGTTGAATGATCTCTAAATCTATTTAAGAAATTTGATCTTGAAATATTAATATTTGTTTGTGGTGGAATTGAATCATCATCTTCTGGTGTATAAGAATATTCATCTTCGTCATCATATGTTATTCTTGGAATTTCTTCAATAACATTTTCATCAATATCTTCAATTCCTCCAGCATAATAATCATATGAAGTTGCAATTATTTCTTGTCTTCTTTTTTCCCAAGCTCTTAAAAATCTTATAAATTGAGCAACTGAATCACAAGTAAATTTTTTTCCATTTTTTAATATAACTGTATGTGTTCCTGGTTGTTCGAATACTCTTCTTGCTTCATCAACAGTTAATCCAATGTATCCATTTCTTACAAGTGTATAAATGTTTTCTGGGTTTGTTAAATTAAAGAAGTTTTCAATATCATCAAAAGTTAAGTTTGAGTTTATAACTCCTAAATTGTTTCTTGCAAAATCCATTGCTCTATTTTTATATCTTTCAATTTCATTTTGTGATCTATTTTCCATTTCTGCAATTTCATATAATTCCACAAGTCTTGTATATCTTTCATAATTATTATTAAAGTCATGAATATTAATTCTACTAAAATCAAATCCAATATCTTTAAATCTTTGAGCTAATGGTGAGTTTGGTAGAATTGTAAATATTTTATAAATATCCTTTGCAAAGTTAATAAAATCACTTTTTGCGTCGTGTACTAAATTTCTAATTTGGTTGCTCATCACTATAATTAAAAAATTTTTCAAAAAAAATAAATAATTGAAAATTTAAAAATTTCAAAATTCCGAAATTTAACATTTAGTCATTTTTAAAAATTTGACACAACTTGTATATTAACTATTTTTTTGTCCTTATCATTTAACTTATTATAAAGATAATCAATAATATCACATATATGATCAACTAATATTGCATAATGTTTTTTAACACATGTTATATGTTGATATAAAAGAGAGAATTTTTCACCACAATCAATTGCTTCCATAGAAGATTTAAATCCTATATAGAACTCAATAATACTATTTTTCTTAAATTTCATATCATCTCTTATAATTGGAGATTTTAAATAATTTGATAAAACTCTGAATTTACTTTCTTTTTCAATGTCAGTAGATTTAATAGATATTAATTTACTATTTATTGAAGATTTAAAACTGTTGTAATCAACTTCGATTATTCTTAATAATCTTTGTAATTGTAATATATAAAATACCAATTTTTGGTATTCTGTTTTTTTAAAATTAATTTTTGATAAAGATTCTGCAAGCATCAATTATGTTAAAAAATTTTTAAAAAAATAAAAAAAACCTTTATTTCATTTATAAAATTTTAAATTTTTGTAATGAAGTGTCTATTAGTGAATTTAAAAATCCTTGTGAATGAGTGTTTTTATTATAATTAACTCCAAATTCACAACAGTTTGATCTGAAAAATATATTAAGGCTTTTATTTGATTTATAAAAATTTTTACTTTGTTTATTATTATTGACTATTTGTTCAATTTGGTAAGTTTTTATCTCAAGTTTGTTTAATTTGTTATATATTTCTTCTAACATTCAATTAATTTAAAAATTTTTTTATATAAAATTAATTTATTCCAAATCTTCTTCGAAAGTTACCTTTTTCTTTTTTCCTCCTCCAAAGAAGGCATCTATTCCAGAGCCTATCTTTTCAAATGCTCCATCATCTGCATCTGTATCATAAATTTGTCTTTTGCTTACTATTTTAAATAACTGTTCATTTTTTTGTGTTAATACATCTAATTTCTTATTAATATTTGAAATAATTTCAATTAATTGATCTTTTTCAAGCTGTTTTAAATCCATATTCAATTACAATAAAAAAATAAATTTTAATTTAAAATTATTAAAAATTATTAAATAACATCTTTATATATTTTCTTTTAATTTTATATGAACCATCTTTGTATAATCCCTTTTTTTCTAATATATTATTTATTTCATTGTATATTTGTATAATGTCTTCAAATCCATGTACAACAACAAAATCTTTTACATGAACTTTTCTAAAACCATTTTTTGATATTTTTCTTATATCAAATTTAAAATCATCATATTTTATTATATTTTCTTTGTTTACGTTTTTAAATATTTGTTTATAGTTATTAAATTTTGAATTTATTATAAATGAATCAGGATATGTTTCATAATCATATGCAAAGAACTTTTTATTTAAATGTTCTTCACAACATATATATTGATTTAAATATTCTTCTAATAAAACTGTGTCTATGATCATCACACTGAATAAAAAATTTTTTTATTTTTTTTAAATTTCTAAAATTGTAATTTTGATTTTTCTAAATAATTTTGAAAATCTTCAATCAATTTTTCTTCATCTCCTTCAAGTGTTATTACATGAAAATTGTTTAAAAGAAAAATATAATATTTATTGTAATAAAAATATAAATTTTCTAAAAATAGTTCTGAATAATTATTTTCACCATCTCTGTTTCTTTTGTTTATATTTTCTTTCATTTTTTCAAAAGAACATTTAATAAAAATTATTACTGGAGAAAATTTTTTAAGTCCTTCAGTAAGTAATACAGAAGTATCAATTAAAAATTGTCTTTCTTTTGATGAAAGTGTTCCAGATTTAAATAAAGTTTCTGTAAAAGGTAAAACACATCCAGCCCAACGGTCATGAATTTCAATATGGTCATGGTCATCTAAAAATTCAAGCATTAAGTATTGTGTTGAATAATATTTTAATATTTCTTTTTGAAATTTATATGGAGACAAATCTCCTTTTAAATATTTTTGTAATTGTTTTTTTCCTTTTTCAAATCCGGAAGGATATTCTTTTATAATATTATGTTTATCTGTTTTAATGTTGTTAATAAAAGTTGTTTTTCCAGCTCCAATTATACCATCTACAAAATATATCATATCATATTGTATAAAAAATAAAATTAAAAAATTAATTTTTTTGATAATTTATTATTTCATTAAAACTGGATAAAATTTGTATCTATCATTTTCTAAAGCTTTTAATTCATCAGATAAATCTAGATCTTCTCTAGAACCTGTAATATATCCAATGAAATAGTTTTCTAATTTTTTAAATTTATCATCTGTTGCTTCACAATAGCCAAAATCATTTGCAATAACTAATTTATTTAATGTTGGATCAGAATAAATGTCAATTAATACTAATACATCTCCATGAGTTGCAAAATTAGTATATGTCTTAAATGGAGAAATTCCACATTTGTTTCCAAAAGCTTTATCTAGTGTATCAATTGAATTTTGACCTGAAATATGACTACAAGCAATACCAGCAACAATATTTGATCCATCATATTCTGCAACTTGAGGTATACATTGAGTTGTATTAACTTTACCAGATAAATCAAAATCATTTATTTCTGAATTAAATTGTCCAACTTTACCTGTTATCATAACTGGTCTTCCAACTAATGATTCTTGTGTAATTTGATTTGTTGCGTGTAAAATAGTTTGAGTTAATTCTCCATGTGAAGCAGTACATCTAATATAACTTCTATAACTCAAATTATTGTATGAAAAATTAATGTCATGTTCCGCATCTGGTTCCCACCAAACATTTGTTACACCGTTTGGTGATTGGTAATTAAATCTTACATTATTTGATTCATCAATAAAACTTCTAAAATAATTTGTTGAACCATATCTTCTCAATACAATATATTTTGATGATATTTCATCTGGTAAAATTATTGTTTTTTCATTTGAAGAATCTAAAAATTCTATTTTTGAAGTACTTCCTCCATATATTTCAATATGTTCATAATCTGAGGAATTTCCTGAAGTAAATCCTTCGTTAAAATATAATTTATCTGTTGTTCCATTTATTTCTATAAAAGTTTTTGTTGAAGCTGGAATTAATTTTGAAATATAAAAATTTTCAAAACCCGTTGATAAAATATATTGATTTGTTTGAGAATTTTTTTTCAATAATAAATCAATGAAAGAATTTTCTCCAGAAATTTCAAATGTATTTCTATCAGATGCAATAGGAGAATAAAATCTTGTATCTCCTTTTTCAAATTTTACATTATTTATATTATTAATACTACTATTTTTTAAATCTATTAAAGAAGTACCAGCAATATACTCCATTACTGGAATTCTATTGTCTGATGAATAATAACCAAAATCAAAAACTCCATCGTTATTAGAAATAAAATAATCACCATAACCAATAACTCCGTTGTATCCTGATAATACAATTTCAGGTTTTTTAAATGCTGGATATCTTGGATCTTGAAATAAATAACTTGCTTTTTCTGCAAGTCCATTTGTAATGAATTTATTATTTCCACCGAAAAATGGATTTGCTTCATCAAATGTTGGACAATTTAAAATTGCTAGATTTTGCATATCTAAATTTCTTGAAACAAAAATATTTCCAGGACCTGAACATGTAAGTATATTATTTCTTGTATTTGAATTATAGTATCCAATTTGAAGTTGAGAAGCAAGATTTGTAAAATACCAATCATAATAATTATCACTAAAATCCAAATTTCTACCAAGCATAATTTCAATATTTCTTCTTGGAGTCGGATCATCATTTTTTGGGTCTCTAAAAATATATGAAGCAATATTTGATGGAGATTCTTCAAAATAAACAATACCTCCTTTAAATGTTTCATTATCAATAAGATATTGAATGTTTGATGTATTTGTAGAAATATTATTTTCAATTGTAGATAACGTTGAACAATTAATAATCTCATTATTTGACATATCAATTGTTTTTAAAATTGGAATTGTTGAATCAACTCCATCAATTTTTTTAGTTTGAATACCATAAAATAAAGTCATAATCGCAGTTGCCCAATCAACTTGGTATACTGTTTTATTATATGAGGGTCTTTGAACTTTTAATTTTAATATAGCTGTTTCGTTAGACCAAGTATAATCCGAATAAACGTCAGTTGCTTGATCTTTTCTTCTTAAACTTAAAGCTGGTGTTGTATCACTTGGTGATTGTATTGTAAAAGTGTTAATATTTGTAACAGGGTCTGTTACGGCATCTAATTTAATTGATTTAAATAAAATTGGAACATTTATTGCACAATTTTCTGTAACTACTATTTTTGGAATAGTAACATTAAATGCACCATTAGAAATGTTTGTTGTTGAAATTGTGTTTGCAATTAAATTACTTATATTAGATAAATCTGAATTTAAAAACGAAATTTCATTACCTGATTGTGCTGAAATTAATGAGGTTTCTAAATTATTTGTTGTTAATTTTGTTAAATCAGTTATTTCTGAAGGAATTGAAATAGAAGTATTTGGTGAAATAGGAGTTAAAGTGTTTGTATTTGTTGTTAATGAAGAAATCTCTGTAATATCTTCAAGTGCTGTTGGAATTGAAATGGAAGTATTTGGTGAAATAGGAGTTAATGTATTTGTATTTGTTGTTAATGAAGAAATCTCTGTAATATCTTCGAGTGTTGTTGGAATTGAAATGGAAGTATTTGGTGAAATAGGAGTTAATGTATTTGTATTTGTTGTTAATGAAGAAATCTCTGTAATATCTTCGAGTGTTGTTGGAATTGAAATGGAAGTATTTGGTGAAATAGGAGTTAATGTATTTGTATTT
>CAYSFC010000026.1:0-10208 GCA_964430665.1 uncultured Methanosarcinales archaeon
TCATTAATGAATTTTTCTGATTTTCTGTTTACCTGAACGCAGATACCTGTTTTTGGCGTGGCGCTCTTTTAATTCTAACTTTAGAAGAGAGTTTCTTATTTCTGGAGAATTATTTTTATGGAAAAAATCTAAATTCAGTATCAAAAGAATACGGAGTTAATTTTTTATAATTTTTAAAATATATTTCCTTACAATCATGACATTTGTATACTTCATGAGTTCTTCCGTTAACAGAAGTAATTTCAGATATTTTTGTAGAATGAATATGTTCGCAAATATTTTCTTCTTTTCCACTATACCATTTTTTAATAAATTCAAACATCTTAATTTTGTAATTAGATTTAGATTTATAAAGTTTAGCAATGTTTTTAAAGAAATTTAGATTCTGAGAAATGATGAAGCAAGTGACAAAAGAGAGATTATTAAAATCAAAAAAGGGTCAAGCAGTTAAGATTGGAGGAATTTATTATAATTTTAAACCTTACGAAGATATACTTTTAGGTTTAAAAAATGTTGAAGGACGTACTATTGTTGTTGATGAAAATGGCGAAAGAATAGGAAGTTTTGAGAAAAAAATTAAAAGTGTTTCAGATCTGTGTTATGGAATATATGATTCTGTTAATGATGAAATTGGCAGATATTGTGAAGATTTTGTGTGTAAAAAATATGGTTGTAGGGAAGAAAATATTTGTAAAAATATAAAAAACCCTATAATATACTTGCTTAGAAATTATAAAAATGAATTGGTGAAATGAATGAAATATGAATTAGATAGTACTTATGAGGGTGCTTTGGTATGGAAAGGACATGCTGAAGAAGCTGCAGATAATTGTAGAGATAGTTTGAGAAATATAATTGATGTTTTCAAAAGAAACATACAACCTAATTTGGAACAGAAAAAAGAAAAGAAAGCAAATGAAATAATAGATTATTTCAAAATGCTTGAAAAACAATATTTTTAATTATTCTTCTGTAACTGTTATTGCATCGGCAGGACATGAGCCCACACATGCTTTACATCCAACACATTTTGAAGCGTTGACAGGATAAGATTTTCCGTCTTTCATTTCAAATACTCCTTGTGGACAAACTGCAACACAAGTTTCGCATCCTATGCATTTTTCTTTATCTACTTTTACAATAAAACCCATTTTTATTCACCTGTTGGAAAATGTACCGAAGGGCTTTGCACTTTCAATATTTTTATTGAAAATGATGAACTTTAGTTCTTCACTTCCAGCACATTTTTCTTTGTCTACTTTACAATAAAATCAATTTATTTATTTATCATTAACAATCTTTATTTTCTGTGTTGAAACTTTTTATTATTTGGTTTCTAAATAAATTATCTGTTTTGGCTAATTCTAATAATTTTTTTGCTCTTTCAGGATCTGTTCTTTTTAAAACAGAATATCTATTTTGTTCATAAATGTAGTCTTCAAATCCTTCTAACTTTTGTTCTTCCCAAATTAATTTTTTATCTGAATTTGGATTGTATCTATACATTGGCCAGTAACCTGAAGTAAATGCATCTTTTGAAACTTTTTCTATTGTTTCCATGTTTGAACCATGTGCAATGCAATTTGAATATGCTATTATAATTGAAGGTCCATCAAATTCTTCAGCTTCTTTTATTGCTTTTAATGTTTGCATTTTGTTTGCAGCATAATTTATTGAAGCAACATAAACATTGCCATAACTCATCATCATTAGACCTAGATTTTTCTTTGGAGTGTCTTTTCCTGCAACAGAAAATTTAGCTGTTGCTCCTCTAGGAGTTGATTTTGATGTTTGACCTCCAGTGTTTGCATATTGTTCGTTATCTAAAATTAAAATGTTAACGTTTTTACCTTGTGCTACAACGTGGTCTAAACCACCAAATCCAATATCGTATGCCCAACCATCTCCACCGATAATCCAAACACTTTTTTGGGAAAGAAAATCTTTATTTTCGTTTATTCTTTTTAAGATTTCTTCACTATCTCCATAAACTTTTTGAAGGGCTGAAGGTAATAATTTTAATACTTCTTTAACTTGTTCATCATTATTTTTATTTTCCCAAACTTGAAGTAATTTTTTTAGTGCATCTTGTAATTCATATGTTGTTCCTATTTGAATTAAATTTTCTATGTCTTTCTTTAAAATTTCTTTTATTTTATCTATTCCAATTTTCATACCTAAGCCATATTCTGCATTATCTTCAAAAAGAGAATTTGCCCAAGCAGGTCCTTTTCCATTATTATCTAGAGCAAAAGGAACTATAGGAAATGTTCCTCCAAATATTGAAGAACAACCTGTTGCGTTTGCAATTACCATCTTGTCTCCAAATAATTGTGTAACCAATTTTATGTATGGTGTTTCTCCACATCCTGCACAAGCGCCAGAAAATTCGAAATATGGTTTTCTTAATTGACTTTCTTGAATTGTTCCTGGAATTGCTCCTTCTAAAACGTTATCTGGTAAATTGTCGAAGAATTTTTGATTTTCTGCTTCGCCTTTATCCAATGATTCTTGTAACGGAATCATTTTTAATGCATTTGTTGGACAATCTATTACGCAGTGTTTACAACCAAGACAATCTTCTGGATAAACTTGAACTCTGAATTTTAAGTTTGAATTGTTTTTTGTTTTTGAATCTAAAACTTCGAAATTTTTTGGAGCGTTCTTTAAATCATCTGGGTGAATCTGTTTTGTTCTTATTGCTGCATGAGGGCAAACAAAGGAACATTGACCACATTGTATACATTTACTTGCATCCCAATATGGAACTAAATCTGTTGCACATCTTTTTTCTAATTTAGTTGTGTTTAAAGGAACTTTTCCATCTAAAGGCATGTCTGAAACTTTAATTGAGTTTCCTTCTAATTCCATTATTGGTTTTATTACATTTTTTGTAAATGTGTCTGCATCTTCAGGAATTAAATTTATTTTTTCTTGATGCTTTGAAGTTTTTTCTATTGTTGCTTCGTGTAATTCATCTAGAGATTTATTTATTGCTTCAATATTTTTATTGATTATTTCTTCTCCTTTAGAAGCATATTGTTTTTTTGTGTGTTCTTTGATTAATTCTAAGGATTTATCTAAATCAATTATGTTTGCTAGTTTAAAGAAAGCTACTTGCATTATTGTATTTATTCTGTGGCCTAAACCAACTTCTTTTGCTAATTTTGTTGCGTCAATAGTATACACTTTTATATTTTTTTCAAGAATAATATCTTGTAATTCTTTTGTTAAATTTTGGAATAATTCTTCAGGAGAATAATGTGAATTTATTAAAAATATTCCTCCTTCTTTTATTCCTTTTAGAACATTATATTTTCTTATATATGAGCATTTGTGTAAAGAAATTATATCTGCTTCATCTACATCATATTGTGAAAGTATTTGTTTATCACTAAATCTTAAATGAGATATTGTTACTCCGCCAGATTTTTTTGAATCGTATTCAAAATACGCAGAAACGAATTTATCTGTGCTTTCTCCAATTATTTTTATTGTGTTTTTATTTGCACTTACAGTTCCGTCAGAACCATATCCCCAAAACTTACATCTTATAGTATCTTTGTTTTCGGAATTTATTTTTTCATTTATTTTTATGGATGTTTTTGTAACATCGTCATTTATACCTATTGTAAAATTATGATGTGGTTTGTCTTTTAAAAATTTATATATTGCATTAACCATGCTCGGTGTAAATTCTTTTGATGAGAGCCCATATCTTCCTCCATAAATATTTGGTATGTGAGGGTTAGGATTTTCTTCTGATGAAAAGGCTGCAACAACGTCTAAATATAATGGTTCTCCAACTGAACCTGCTTCTTTTGTTCTATCTAGAACTGCAATTTTTTTAACAGATTTAGGAATTTGAGATAAAAAATCTTTTATTGAGAATGGCCTATATAGATGCACTATAACTAAACCTACTTTTTCTCCTTTAGAAGTTAAATAATCTATTGTTTCTTTTATTGTATCTGTTGATGAACCCATAGAGACTATTAATCTTTCTGCATCCGGACTTCCATAATATTGAAATAGATTGTATGTTCTTCCTGTTTTTTGAGAAAATATATTCATATATTTTTTTACAATTTCAGGAGCTTGTTGATAGTATTTGTTAACTGTTTCTCTGCCTTGAAAATAAACATCTGGATTTTGTGCTCCAACTTTTACGAAAGGTTTTTCAGGTCTTATGGATCTGTTTCTAAAATTTTGAACAAATTTGTAATCTACCATAGATTTCAATGTATCGTCATCAATAGTTTCAATTTTATTTATTGAATGTGAAACTCTAAATCCGTCAAAGAAGTGTAAGAAAGGAATTTTTGATTCTAATGTTGCTAAGTGAGCAATTACAGCCATATCTTGTGCTTCTTGTATATTTGAAGACGATAATAATGCAAATCCTGTTCCTCTTGTTGCCATAACATCAGAATGATCTCCAAAAATAGATAGAGATTGATATGCTAATGATCTTGAAGCTACATGAAAAACTGTTGGAAGCATTTCTCCTGCTATTTTAAACATATTTGGAAGCATCAATAACAAACCTTGTGAGGCTGTAAAAGTGGTTGTTAAGGCACCTGCAGTTAAGGCACCATGTATTGCACCTGCGGCACCCCCTTCAGATTGCATTTCTTGAACTTTAGGAACTGTATTAAATAAATTTGGTTGGTTCTTAGATGCCCATAAATCTGCTAATTCTCCCATGGGAGAAGAAGGTGTTATTGGATAGATTGCAGCTATCTCTGAAAACTTGTATGCGATGTTAGCTGCCGCTGTATTTCCGTCGCAGTTAATATACCTCTTTTTCATGTATTTTTTTATAATTTAGGTATATATAAATTTAATGGGGTTGTGTTTATTTTTTTTTCATATACCATACTTTTACAATAAATTTTCCATTAAGGGCAGTATATTCATGATTTTTTATGAATTCAAAATATTTGCCGAATGATTCTTCAATTTCTTTGTCTAAAAACAATTTAGTATAATGACCATTTCTATATTTCTCATTATTTCCTTTTTCAATAAATCCTAATTTATGACTATGTTCACTAAATCCATGAAGATAAAATATAGTTCCTGGTTTTGATGCATTTAAAAGGTTGTTTATATAAGCATTCCAGTACTTATCTCTTATGTGATGTAAACAACCACAATCCAATATTACATCAAATTTTCCAAAATTATATTTTTTTGTAACGTCTGCTTGATTAAAGTTAATTTTAACATTATTTTCTTCAGCTAGTTTTTTAGAAATTTTTAAAGCCTCTTCTGTAAAATCAAATGCAGTTACATCAAAACCTTGTTTTGTAAAGTATACAGAATTTTTACCACTACCACAACCAATATCTAATAATTTTCCTGTAATATTATTTTCTTTAAGAAAATTAGCAAATTGTTTAATAGTATCTTCGACAATTGGTTTTTGATAATCTCTATCAGGGTTCTTCCAATTTTCTTCCATGAATTCCTTTTCAAATTGATTTTCATCCATTTTTACACCTTCATTATTTAATTGGTTTAAAATATATAAGTTTTGTTAAAAATCCATAAATTTCAAATAGATTGGTTTTATTAATAGAAATGCATTATTTTTTTGGATAAGACGGATATTGATTGGAAAAAGCTAGTGAATATTGTATAACAACATGTAAAGCAAAATGTTGTAAGCGAGGGAAACTTCCTCTTCTTGCTGAAGAAAGAAAAATGTTCAATTCTAACCGTATTGATGAACATGGATTTTATGATTTGAGTGGTGGTTGTGAATATTTGGATGAGAATTTTAAATGTAAACTTTATAATAAACGTCCTAAAATGTGTAGAGATTATCCTTTCCATCAAATAGGTCCCATAAAATTTGCTACAACTTTATGTGAAGGAGTGGTTGAAGGCATATTTGATGAAGAAATAGAAAAAAGAAATGTTAAAAAATTATGATTTCTTGTTTTTTGTATCTCTAGTTATTATGTGTCTTACTACAAGGAAAGTTAATAGTGCAATAAATATTCCTAACCAATCAGTTTTAGTGTCGCTTCTAATTCTTACTTCAAATTCTTCAAATCCATAGTTGTTTTTTGGAATTGAAATGAAAATACAATTTTTCTCAGTCGTTGGTTTAGTTAAATCTGTTCCACAATTATTTTGATCTTTACATAATCTTGTTGTTGAGTTATTTTCTGAACATTCTAACCAATCTTCACAAGTCCATTGTTCAACACAAGAACAATTTCTCTTTTCAACATAATCCTCATATAAATTATCGCAGTTTGTATCTGTACAAGTTCTTGTTTGTATTCCTGCATAACAATTAGACCAATTAGAGCAGGACCAAAGTGGAGAACAAGCTCCAAAGGAACCTGTGCCTCCACCAAGGTTTTGTTCGATGTTTGTAGAAATATCTTCTTTTATACTGAAACCAGAGAATGAATTTGTTGTATATTCAAAGTAATTTTCAGCTGTGTTTTGTGTAACTGAATCTGTTATATCTGTGAACGAACCATTACAAATTTGATTTTCAAAATTCCAATCATTACATTTTTCTAATCTTAAATTGTCTTCTATATCAAAGTCAATATCATCATAATATATTCTTAATATTGCTTCGGAAAAATTAAATTTATTATTTATTCCGTAAGTTATTTTGTAACCTTGAAGAGGAGTTTGTAGTTTATCCATTCCAAATGGTTTGTTATTTTCTTCAATTATTTTTACATTCTTTAATAAAACATCTAATTTGTTTGAATAAGCTTTAAATCTTAAATCTGCTGTTAGATTTGGTGTTAAAACTGAATAATTTCCAATCTCAGATGAATTTTGTAATATTGTTGTGTTTCTGTAAAGTAATTCCCAACTTGAATTAACTCCTGTTGAATTTGAATCTAAAACTGTAAAGTTAAAAATTATTTCAGGGAATATTTCAAAGTAATCTGTTTTGTTTCTTTGTCCTTGTATGTTTTCAGCAAAGAAAGTTATATTGTATCTTCCTATTTTTGAGATGTTGTTAAATGTGGTGTTCTGATTGTTTGTTAAAGTTATGTTTTGTGATGTTCCTTCTGGATTTATTATTTGAGCCCATACTGAATTTGAATTTGATGCTGAAATAAATAGTTTAACATTGGATAGATTTGATTCTGCATAATCTGTTATTTTTGTTTTTGTTATTGTTGGAAGTAAATTATTTATTGTAAATGTATTTGTTGAGATATATTCTTTAATATCTGAAGGATTTAATGTGGATTGTGCAATAACTTTTGTTTTATATTCTCCGTCTGGAACAGATGAAGTGTTGAAGTTTATCCAAATATCAGAATCGTCAGGTGATGAGAAATTTTCTGCTATAGTATAAATATGATTTCCATTTGAATCTGTTAATATTAATGTATGTTTAGGATCTCCTGGATAATATCTTTTGAGAGACATTCCTATTTTTATGTTCATTGTTTCTGAGTGTGTTTTGTTTTGTTGATAATCGTTTTGATTTAATGAACTATTATAAGATAAAATTGTTGGACTTGTTATTTCTGCTAAATATACGGGTGTGATTTGATCTGTTATTAGTTCAAAGTTTGCGTAAGGATGTTGATAAATATCTTCAACATATAATCCAAATAAAAATTCTTCATTATCTTCAAATCTAACTGATGTTTTAAAGTAATCAACAGTCCAAGGTACTTGATTCCAATTTTCACCTTTAATTGAAGAAACCCATGCGGTTTTTGTTTCATTAAAAGAAACATTTGTAGGGTTTGTTCCATTCATGTATCTTAGTTTAAATCCTTCTGAAAGATTAGTTACATCGTTTGATAGATAAATACCTAAATAAAATTCAGGGGACGTTTTTATTCCTGCAGTTTTTCCATTATCTACTTGTTGAGATATTTCTATGTATGAACTATTTCTTTCAACCAATTCTTTATTATGTATATCTGTTCTATTTAAGCTTGTTAAGTAAACACAATTTGGTGAATCAATTATATTTATAGATGAATCTGGATTGTAACTATTGTTACAATACATAAATTTAATATTTTCTTCTTGTCCGAATTCTGTTGAATTAATATTGAAATGATGATACATTATGTAATTGTCATCTCTATATGCTTCTTGATCAAACATTTTAAGGAGTACTGAATTTTCTTTAGTTAAATTGAATTCTTTCTTTTGTTCTCCTGTTTGTGATAATTGACATAAATAATATGCTGTTCTAAATATAGAAGATTCGATTCTTCCTGAATAATTTATTTGAATTTCTGTTGGTGATGATTGGTTTCCTGTTATGTTTATTATATTTAAATCTCCTAACAATCTTCCATCGTTAATAGTGTAACTATATGTATCATTGTTTATGGTGTTTGTATAATTTAAATGTTCGTACCATTGTACAAGATTAATATTTCTTCCGCCTCCTCTCCACACTCTGTATTTTGGTTCAGGTAATAAATCATGACCATACGATGCAATGTCGTTTTCAGGATAGAATATGCTAAATAAGTTTGGAGGTCCTTGTGAAATTATGTAACTATCAAGAGAATATGTTACGAAAGCTCTTTGATAAGATTTATTAACTTTAGTTATATTTATTCCACTCAAATCTGTACATCTAATTATTACTTCAAAGTTTCCTTTTGAATTTTCAGTTATGTTATCAGGAGTTCTACTTATTAATTCACATTCGGGTGGTTGTGTGTCTTTTTTGAAATTTATTGTTGTTGAATTTATGTTTTCAGCAATATCTTTTGCCCAAACTTTTAGTTGGTTGTTTCCTTCGTTGAATGTTATGTTTATTGGGTTTGTGTATGTGAAATTTGTTCCGTTGAAATTATAAGTTATTGTATCTAGATTTAAATCAGTTGCATTTATGTTCAATAAAATCTCATCATCAGTATATGTTTTGCTTTCTGGAGAAATTATTTCCAATGTTGGGATTATTGTATCTACGATAAATGTTGTGTTTTGGTATGTTGTTCTTTGAATCGAATCATTTGCCCAAACATGTATTGTATTTATTCCTTCGTTGAATGTTATGTTTATTGGGTTTGTGTATGTGAAATTTGTTCCGTTGAAATTATAAGTTATTGTATCTAAACTTACATCATTCACAGATAAATTTAATAATATTTTTGTATTGTTGTATCCTTCTTTGTTTGGAGAAATTATATTTATTTGTGGTGCAGTATGATCTATTATAAAATATGAACCAGTGTAAGTTTTTGATGAAGCGTTTTCATCATCTACTCCTTCTACACTTAAAGTGTATTTATTATCAGGAACATATACTCCTTCTAAATCACCATAGCAATCCCATTGATAATTTGTTGATTCCAAATTTAATGCTATTTTTCTGACAAACTCATAATTTGAATCTAATAATTCTATATTGTATTTTACTTCATCTCCGTTAGGATCTACGAATTCGGACCAATTTATGTTTATTGAGCAAGAATAAGATTCGTATTTTTCTGGAGAAATTATTTGATTAGGTCGAGGTGGTAAATTTAAGACATTCTCAAAACAAAATGTTTGATTATCTGAACAATAAGAATTATTTAATATGTCTATTCCACAAACAAATGAATCAAGACAATCTGATTTTTTATTTACACTATATCTTGCTAAATGTATATGTGCATCAGGACATCCTGTTGTTTTTTGATTTGTGGTCCAATTATTTGTTGAGCCAACCCACCAATTTGTAGTATTACATAAACTTTCATCTCTGTAATTTATTTTCCAAGAATCATCATCTGAACTTGCAAATAACACTAACCAGAACTCATCATTTATATCTAAATTCTTTGCACCAACTGTTCCGTCTTCACGGGCAGTTAAAGGTATCATGTAATGACTTGAATTTTCAGAATGGGTGTGATGTTTTTCTTCAACAACATTTATTGTCGAGATTAATTCTCCTTTTTCTGAATCTAACCAAGAAGAATTAAATGTTGATAAGTTTGCTGTATTGTCAAACAAATAAACTCTTAATTTATTTGTGGATGTGTTTTTTACTATCGCATCAAGTTCTATCCAAATATTTGAATCTTTAGTTATTGTGAAATTATTTTTGAACTTTAGTATGTGATAATAGGAATTACTTATGTTTTCTGAAATAGGTTCATTGTTCCAAAATATTTGGTCTTGGGAAAAAGCTATTTGAGGATAAATATCATCTGGATGTATAGGAGTGTAATACCAAGTAGGTTCTTGAA
>CAYSFC010000027.1:0-1389 GCA_964430665.1 uncultured Methanosarcinales archaeon
TCTTTTTTTAGCTTTACAATAAATGAGTAAGGTCCTGGAAGTTTGTTTAATTGTTCTTGATGGTTAAATTTGCAGTTATTTTTAATCCAATCTATATTCGGAACCATGATTAGAAATGGTTTTTGGTCTCTTTTTTTAATTTCACGTATTTTTTGAACTGCTTTTTTGTTTGTAGCATCACATCCCAAGCCATATAATGTATCTGTTGGGTAGATGAATGTTTTGCCTTTAGAAATTTCTTCTCTGATTAAATCTACTTTAGATAATGAAATTAGTTTCGGTTCGACGCCCGATCCACTGCTTACCTGCTCACCACCCGCAGTTATCACCCCTCCACCCAAGCAAACATCTCCTTTGTAAAATACACAGAATTGTCCTGGTGTAACTGCATGTTTTGGTTCGTGGAATGTAATTGTTAAATTTCCGTCTTTAGGAGGATTTAAGATTGCTTTTGCTTCTAAGAATTCACCATATCTAATTTTTGCAGTAACTTCAATAGGTTCTTTTATTTCTTCTAATGTGAAATTATATGGTTTTAGAATTATTTGGTCTTGAGATTTAACTTCTTCTAATTCTTTTGTTACTATAAGTTGGTTTTCTTTTGGATTAAATTTCTTAACATAATGTTTATCTAAAAGATTTAATTTTTTAGTTTGTCCTATTGTATAGAAATGTAATCCTTTGTGTTTTCCTAGTATTTTACCTTCTTGGTTAATTATGTTTCCTTGATTTGTACCTAATTTCTCTTCTATAAATCTAGGAAGGTCTTTTTTTGAGACAAAACATAAATCTTGAGATTGTTTGATTTTTTTGTACGTTTTGAACCCTTCTTTCTCTGCTAATTTGTAAACTTCTTCCTTAGTTAAGTCTCCCAACGGAAGAATTATGTGTTTAAGCATTTCTTGAGGTATCATTGAAAATCCATAAGTTTGGTCTTTACTTGGATCTTTGGAAAGTTTTAGATATGATTTATCTTTGTGTTCTATTTTAGCGTAATGTCCTGTTGCTACGTAGTAAATATCGTGTTGTTTTGCCCACTCAAGAAGATGTTTGATTTTTAGATTTCTATTACATATAACGCAAGGATTTGGTGTTCTTCTATGTTTTAGTTCTTCTATGAAATAACCCATTACTTCTTTTTCAAATTCTTTTTCTACGTTGTAAATGTGGTGTTCTACTCCTAGTTTTTGGCAGATTTCTTTAGCTCTTTTGAATGATTCTTCTGTGCAACAAGCATTTTCTTTACATTCTGCTGTTGGAGAATCCCATTTAGCTAATTTTAGTGAAACTCCTATTGGATCCCATCCTTGTTGTTTTAGTAAAAGTAAGGTCATTGAGGAATCTACTCCTCCACTCATACCTACAACTATTTTTTTCATGATTTAAGAA
>CAYSFC010000027.1:1489-10173 GCA_964430665.1 uncultured Methanosarcinales archaeon
TTCGGAAATTTTTTGCAAGATTTAATTAAAGCGTTTATTTTTGAAATTGTTATGAAAACGGAATATTTAAATAATAGTATGTCTTTAGGTGGTATTGAGGTAATACCTATGGAATTTAAAAAAGTTACAATATCTTTACCTAAGTCTCTTTATGATGAAGGAATGTTGTTAGTTAAGAGAGGAATGTTTTCTAATTTTAGTGATTTAGTTAGAAGTGGAATTCGAAGTGAGTTCAAAGAAAATTTGCCAATTTCTAAAGAAATGTATGAAGAGTATTTGGATGAAAAATATATTTACAAAAATAAAGCACTAGTTGCAAGGTTGCTTAAACCTGTTAAAAAAGAAGATTTGATACGCGTTGATGATTTAGATGAATTTTTTGAGGAGTTATAAGAATGAATTATTTTATGGATTTTTCAAAAGAATTTAAGACGAAATTAGAGAAGATTAAAAGAAAAAATAATCTTCTTTCTCAAAGAATAAAGAAAAAAATATCTGAGATTAGGAAAAATCCTTTACATTACAAACCTTTAAAGAATAAATTGAAAGGTTTTAGAAGAGTTCATGTAAATTCTTTTGTTATTTTGTTTGAAATTCAAGAAGATGTAATTATATTTCGTGAAATTGAACATCATGATGATGCTTATTGACTATAATATAAATCCATAACGTCTTCAACGGAAGCAATATCATCAACTTCTTTATCAGGTCTTAAACGAATAACTCTTGGGAATCTTAAGGCAAATCCTGAAGAATAATTTATACTTTTTTGAATTTCTTCATAATGAACTTCTATGATGATTTGGGGTTTAACTCGTATTTCTTTTCCTTTTTCTGAGATTATTAATGGTTCTAAGAGTTTGGTTAGTTCTTCGAAAGTAACTCCTTCTTCACCTTTTTCTTTGAATCCAGTTCCTACTTTTCCTATTTCTAAATATTCACCATCTTCTTGGCAAGCTAAAACGAATGAGGTTAACCAAGCACTTCGTTTTCCTTCTCCCCATTCAGCTCCAACTATAACTAAATCTAATTCTTCCATCACAGGTTTGAATTTAATCCAAGCAGTAACTCTCCCGCCAGGTTCATAAAGTCCTTTGAGATCTTTTAACATAATTCCTTCATTTCCTGCTTTAAGTGATTCTTCGTAAAATTCTTGTGCTTCTTCCATTGAAGAAATTATTTTTCCTTCGGCAAGAACTATTTGTTTTTCTTTTTCTGTTAGAATTGATTGTAATATTTCTAATCTTTTTGTGAAGGGTTCTTCTAAAAGAATTTTTTCTTCATTCATAATAACATCAAATACATTTATTTCCACAGGAAAATTTTTTGACATTTGTTCTATTTCATATTTCCTTCTTATTCTTTGAGAAATCGATTGGAAGGGAAGATATTTTTGTGATTTCGAATCAAATCCTACAAGTTCAGAATCTAAGATACAATTTTTTGATTTGACGTTCTCCTGTATTGATTTCACTGCATCTGGAAATTGTTTTGTAACATCTTCTAAACTTCTTGTGAAAAGAAGAACTTTGTTTTCTTTTTTATGAATTTGAACTCTAAATCCGTCGTATTTATATTCAACTCTGCAAGGAAGGTTAGTTCTTTTGAATGCTTCTTCGAAAGTTTTTTCTTTTCTTGCAAGCATTGCTTTGCAAGGCGTTCCCACAGTTAGTTGGATTTCTTCTAAAGGTTTTCCTGATTTTATGTGAATGATAACTTTTTCTAAATCTGCTGTTAGATCTAAAGAGCGTTTGATTAAATCTTTTTGTTTATTTATGTCTAAATCTGATTTGTAAATTAAATTATTTTTTTCTTCATCATATTTTAATTCAGTTGTGAAAAACGCGTAAGCAATTGCATCTCTTATAGTTCCTCCTGCAATCCCTATTCTTAAATCTTCTAATACAGTTCTAACAATAAATTTTGCTTCTAGATTTGAAGCTTGACCTAATAATTTATTTATGTTTGAAAGTTTTATATCTTGGGAACCTATTCCTTCGTGAGTTGCTAATTTTTGTAGGGTTTCAAACACTTCTTTTATTGTTAATTCTTTTGAGAATAAAGTTTGTTGTTGTTTTTTTTCACAGAGGTTATACGCTACTTGTCCTAAGTCTCCTGTTTTTTTGAATTGTTTTATTACTTCAGATTCTGAATGTCCCATTGATTTTGCTATTGATTTTGCAACAAGTTTCCCTGCGACACCTATTTTTTTTGATTCCCATTCTGGAAAAACTCTTCCTTGAATTAAAAGTAAGACTGGCTTTAAATCTGATTCTTTTATTTTGGGTATGAATTTAGCTAATAAGTATGTTTTTTTTAGTCTAGAATTAGTTGAATCTAGTGAATTATAAAGTTCTGCAAGTTCTCTGTAAAACATAATTGTTGTAGTTTAATCTAGTATTTAAGTTTTTAGTTCGACTAAAAGCATTCTAAATATTGCTTTTTTTAGGAAATATTTAAAAAGAAAGAAAGAAAACCCTGAGTAAGTGATACTTTATGTGGATGCAAGGACTAATATTATTAGTGTTGTTAATTTTATCGGCATTTTTTTCAGGAATTGAAACAGCTCTAGTTTCTTTAAGTGAATTGAAGGTTAGAGCTTTAAAACAACAAAAAAAGAAAGGTTCTGAGATTTTAGCTAAATTAAAAGAAAATCAAAGAAGATTAATAATTACTATTTTGTTAGGAAATAATGTTGTGAATGTTGGAGCATCTGCTTATTCTGCAGTTATATTAACAAATATGTTTGGAAGCGTAGGTGTTGGTATTGCGACCGGGGGAATGACTTTATTGATTCTAACTTTTGGAGAAATATTGCCAAAAACATATTTTGCAAATCATGCTGAAAAAATGGGTTTAAGATTTTCTAGATGTATTTATGTTATGCAAATAGTTTTGTTTCCAATAATTATACTTTTTGAGAAATTGTCTGAGCGATTCTCACCAAATATACGAAATAACATAACAGAACATGAAATGAAAGCAATGATTGAAATGGGTGCTGAGGATTTAGTTCTTCATGAAAAACAAGAAGAACTTATGCAAAGTGTATTTGATTTTGATGATACTGTTGCACGAGAAATAATGACTCCACGAGTGGATGTTTTTGCTTTGGAAGAAAATTCTAAAATTAAAGATGTTAAGAAAGAAATAAATAAAATGGGTTATTCAAGAATTCCTCTATATAAAGATGAAGTGGATAATATTACAGGTTATTTTCATATTATTGATTTGTTAAACGCTAATGAAAATCATTCTCTTAAAACTATTTCAAAAAAGGTTCTACATGTTTCCTCTGAAAAAATAATACAAGAATTATTTATAGAAATGCAAAAGAAGAGACGCCACATTGCCGTTGTTGTTGATGAATTTGGTGGTACTGCAGGAATTATAACTATGGAAGATATTATGGAAGAACTTGTTGGAGAAATATTTGATGAGAATGATGAAGAAGATCATATAATTAAAAAAATTAAAAAGAACACTTGGCTTGTTGATGGTGATTGCGATATTGATGAAATCAACAAAGAACTGGGTCTAGATTTAGATACAGATAGTAATTATGCTTCTATAAACGGATATTTGCAACATAAATTAAAAGATTTGCCTGAAGAAGGTGAAAAAGTAAATTTAAAGAAAGCAATATTAGAGATAAAGAAAAAAAACGATAGAAAAATTGAAAAAGTTTTAATTAAACTTAAATAATTTTAGAGAGCTTTTCCAAAACGCATTGGAGGCATGTTTTGAACACCTTTTCTTGGTTTGTAAGATGTTTCAGGCGGTTTATAATTTTTGAATAGTTTTACTGCATCAGATAATTCATCCACATCTGCAATTATTATGTTTTGAAATTTTTTTAACCTATCATATGTGTCTTTGTTGTTTGACTGAAAATATTCTTTGTCATCTAACACCAACATAACTGGTTTTTTGGGATGTTTAAGACCATATTTCATTGCCGAAGTACTTGAAACTAGTGGTATTGAATTCCCACCATAAACGCACGAATTTACTATTACACCTATTGATTTATTATCTGGTGATTTTGATTTAGAAGAAATTTTCTCGAATTCAAAATCAGAGAATTCTTCGTATATTGGAGTCATATCGTTTTCAAATTCAGATATGTATGCTATTAAATTAGGATTTATTTTTGTTGTAGTCATAAATTGTTGGAATTAAGTTTGTTTTATAAATTTTTTCCGGAAATATTTCGGTTTTTTATTGGTTAAATATAAGTCTAAATTTGATTTAAATTATGTTACAATGGGACAAGATTTAATTGAGGATGCTGTTGAGTATGTTGGGGAGCACATTAGACCTTTTATTGTTGGTACACTTGTATTGGCTAGTGTGATAGGTGTTGGACTTCACACCAAATATTCGGGAAATAAAATTTATGAAGGTTCTTTGGGTAGAGAGAATATACATTATACTTACGAAGAAGAAAAAACTGAAAATCTTTTTAATAAGGAAAATAAATTAACAATAAATGAAGGGGATGTGAAATATGAATGTTTTGATTCAGAGGATGAGACTGCTTTAGATTGGTTTAGTTTGTATGATTCACCAATACATAAAGATCAATTGGAAAAAATAGTTATCACTAATTTTGATGGGAAAAGAAACATATATAGAAATCCTTACAAAAATGGAATAAATCGTATAAACACTAAAACAAGAGAAGGACAAATAGCTAAACAAATATTTGATAAAATGAATCCAATTTATAATGAAATTAGAGAAGATATAAGAGATGAGTTGCGAGTTCAGCATGAGTATGACAGTAAATTGTTTATAGAGAATTTGGATAATTTATCATCGAAATAAAAAGATTTATATTACTTTTTATCTAAATTCTAATGTGGAACTTCAAAAAATATATAAGAAAAGAATAACTAAATTGACGTTCTGGGACTTTGGTTTGCTAAAAATTACTTTAATTATTTTTGGTATGATTCTTGGAGCTCTTTGGTTTGATTTTGTTTTAGAGTATGTTTGGTGGTTCGTTATTTTATTTGCTTTAGGTTATATTTATTTATTTTATAAGATATTTAGCAAATAATTTTAAAATCACTAAATTAATAAATGAAACCTCATAATCTCTTTCTATTATGGTAGATTTAACTATTGCACAAAAAATGGAACTTGTTAGGCAAGTGGGAGAAGAAATCATCAATGAAGATGAATTAAAAGAATTATTTGAGAAAAAAGAACATCCTGTTGCTTATGATGGTTTTGAACCTTCTGGTAGAATTCATATTGCTCAAGGACTTTTAAGAGCTATAAACGTTAATAAGTTAACTAAAACAGGAATTAAATTCAAATTCTGGGTAGCTGATTGGTTTGGACTTATGAATAATAAAATGGGTGGAGATTTAGAAAAACTTCACACTGTTGGCGAGTATTTCATCGAAGTTTGGAAGGCTTGTGGTATGAATATGGAAAATGTTGAGTTTTTATGGGCTGCAGAAAATATGAATCAAGATTATTGGTTGAAAGTATTAAGAATAGGAACTTTAAACTCTGTTAAAAGAATAACAAGATGCTCACAAATTATGGGTAGAACTGATGAATCAGGTTTAAGTGCTGCACAAATATTCTATCCTTGTATGCAAGCAACAGACATATTTCATTTGGGTGTAGATATTGCTCAATTAGGAATGGATCAAAGAAAAGTTAATGTACTGGCTAGAGAAGTAGCTCCTAAATTAGGATATGAAAAACCTGTTGCAGTTCATCATCACATGCTTATGGGATTAACTCAACCTAAAACACATGCTACCGGTGTGGAAGCTGCGATTGCTAAAAAAATGAGTAAATCTAATCCTGATTCTGCGATTTTCATGACTGATTCAACGGAAGAGATTAATCGAAAGTTTAAGAAAGCATATTGTCCTGAGAAAGAAGTAGAAGATAATCCTGTTTTAGAATATTGTAAATACATTGTTTTTGAATTAATTGATGAAAATTTCTTAATTGAGAGACCTGAGAAATTCGGTGGTAATGCTGAATTTGAATCTTATATGGATTTAGAAAAGGCTTTTGTTAATGGCGATATTCATCCAATGGATTTAAAATCGGCTACAGCAAAATATATTGATTTGTTCTTGGAACCTGTAAGAAATCATTTTAGAGTTGATGAAAGGGCAAAAGAACTTTTGAATAAGGTTGAAAGTTACCAAATAACTAAGTAGACTGGACATTTTTTTATTTTTTATATTGCTTATATTCTTTAAATTCTTATGAATTAGGTGTTTATTCCACTGGACATGTTCGTGGGAGCTTTATAAGTTAATTCTGACAAAATATAATCAGGTGATTAAATATGGACACAAAATTCGTTGAACAATTATTTTACAAGCAAGTTAGAGATTTAACTTTAAAAACTTGTCAATCATATGATTTTCAATTTTCAGGAGATTGGGCACTTAATATGCGTGCAGGCGGACAAAAAATATGGTGATTAATATGAATGAACAATTTTTAACTGAAGAACGGAGTTCATCATCTCAAAATCAAAGATTTTTAGCAGAAGACGATTTGTACCAACATGATTTAATTCAAACTATGAAAGATTATGGTTTGATAGATTTGGAAGAAGAAAGTTTAATTCAAAATTATCTTTCCCAAATTAGAACTGCATCAGAGGAAAATTAAATGTCTACAAATATTTCTAAGCTAGCACAATTTTATTCTGATATTGCGCATTATGAACAAAAAATGCGTTATTATTCAAATTAATTAATTTGATTATTTTTTTATTTTCGTTAAATATATAAAGGAAGTTCTATGTCTGATTTAGGGTAAAACTAGTGATTTAAATGAATGATAGAGTTAAACAAATATTTGATAGAATGAATGAATTGGAAAAACACGCAAAAAAAATTGCTAATTCTGAATTTGAGCAAGAACATATGCCTTTGATACTTGGAAAAAGTTACATTATAAAAGAAGTAACTCCTTTAAGTGGGAAAGGTAATAATGTTAAAAATACAAAGCATGCGACTTGTGTTCATTTCAGTCTTTATTCAAATAAACTCAAAAATTCAACAGAATATTATGTTGCTTCTCCTAAGGAATTGGAAGATATGATTCAAGATTGTAAAGTAGATTGTTTTTCAAAGTTGAGAGGCGAAGAAGTTATGCTTTTTAAAAATACTCGTTCTAATGCTAAACTTGGTTTAAAATATAGTCCACAAAAAAATAGAGAATTAATTAGTGCATATATTCAAACATTAAGTAGGGAAGAGATAATTAAAAATAATTTAACATATAGTGAATTGGTAGATGTTAAAGAAATAATTCCTTGTAATGGTAATAAAATTCCTGTCAAAAACATTAAGAGTGCAAAGTTTGTTGCTTTGAAATATGAGGATTGTAGTTATGTGTTTCCTAAGAAAGATATTATTACAGAATATATTCCTTTAGCTCAATTTGAAAGTAATTTTGGTAAGTTGAATGAAAAAACTTGTTCTTGTGAAAAAACTAAACGTTGTGTAATAAATAGAGTTACAAAAACAAAAGAAATTTCTGATGTACATTTATTGGATGGAATTTGGAAATAAATTTTATCCTTTTATTACTCCAAGTGGTTTTAATTTTACTACTAAGTTTCCTATTTTTGCTTCGTGTGAAACTCTAACAACTTCATCTACATCTTTGTAAGCGCTTGGAGCTTCATCTGCAACAGATTTTACAGAACGAGTTCTTAGAAAAATATTTTCTTCATTCATTTCTTTTTCAATTTCTTCTCCATTGAATGCTTTTTTAGCTGCAAATCGACTCATCAATCTTCCAGCACCATGTGCTGTTGAACTGAATGAGGCTTCTTCAGATTCTTTTGTTCCAACTAATAAAAATGAAGCAGTTCCCATTGAACCAGGAATGATAACAGGTTGGCCGGTAGACTGATAGTCAGAAGGCAGTGCAGAATTTCCAGCTCCAAAAGAGCGAGTTGCACCTTTTCTATGAACTAATAATTGTTTTTCTTTTCCATCTACTAAATGTGTTTCAATTTTTGCAATGTTGTGAGCAACATCATAAACTGTTCTAAATTCTGTATCAGGGAATATTTTTTTAATTGCTTTTTTTGCATGGTTTGCTATCATGTGTCTATTTGCCCAAGCGAAATTTGCTGCTGCACACATTGCTTTATAATATTTTTGTCCTAAATCGCTTTTGAACTGAGCATAAATTAAATCTTTTTCGGGTAATTTGGCAATAATATCAGGATATTCGTCTTCCATCATACGTAAGTAATCAGATGCAACTTGATGACCAAGTCCTCTTGAACCTGTATGTATCATTAAACAAACTTGATTTTTTTCTTTTATTCCAAATGCTTTTGCAGTTTCTTCATCAAAAATTTCTTGAACTTCTTGTATTTCTACGAAGTGGTTTCCAGCTCCTAAAGTTCCAAGTTGTCTTCGACCTCTTGCTTGTGCTCTGTGACTAACACATTCTGGATCTGCATCTTTCATTTTTCCATTTTCTTCACAATGATCTAATTCTTCTTGTGTTCCAATGTTTTCTTTTTCAACTAAATATTTTGGACCTTCTTTTAATAGTGAATTTAATTCTTCGTCCGTTAATCTTCTTCTTGAATCAACTCCAACTCCACTTGGAATTTCTTGGTAAAGAGATTCTAAAAGTTCTTTTATTTTTGGTTGAACTTGTTCTTT
>CAYSFC010000028.1:0-9613 GCA_964430665.1 uncultured Methanosarcinales archaeon
TTAAACAAAAGTTTTATAAATGATGAAATTCGTTTTAAAATTGTAGTGAGACGGGTCTGAAATGGAAAAACCGCCTAAAAAACAAATTCTGGTTCTCGATAAGAATAAAGACTACAAACCTTTAGAAAGGTTCAATTCAGAGGAAGTAAACTTCATATATGTTCATGATGAATTAAAATATATTGAAAAAATCCTAGATAATTCTTCAAAATATGCTGCATTTATATTAAATTCTTATGATTTAGACTTAGAAGGCCCTTTAGATCTAAAAAATATAATAATTAAAACAAGAAGTTTAAGTGAAAAGCCTATATTTTTTAAAGCAGTTTTTTTAGAAAAATATAAACAATATTTACACAATGAAGGTATTGATTCCATAGTTCATAGAGAAGAACATGCAATTCAAAGACATAAAAATTTTGGTGATAGAGCCGCTCATTTACCATTTTATAATATATTTTTACACAAAACTTCTGATGGTTATGATGAATTACATCAAAAAATTAAAGAAAATTTAGCTTTTGCTTATAAATTTTAGTGTAATATTAAGTTTAAATAATTTAATATTTGCTTAAAATATTTAGATAAAATTTATTTATAGGATATCCAATATATTGGACTTCCAATAAGTATTACTTTTAGTTTATGCTTAAAATATTTAAATAAATAAAGAATTAAAAGTTTTAGTTTTTGCTCAATTTATAATGAATAAATTGATTTGTTAAATATTTTTTAACTTCATCACAATTAACATAATTTCCGTTTGTATCTTTTAAATTACCCTTACAAAACTCATTTATTGAAACATTCATTGCAGAAACTGTTCCAGGATGTTCATTTTTTGCAAAAGAAGGATGAAAATATGCATCAAAAATTTTTCCTGTATTATCAACAACAACACCTATAGTTGCACTAGGATTTTTTAGTTTTTTAAACGCTTCTTTGATATCCTTACCGCCATTAACGAAATTCGCTACTTTTTTTACTTCATCGTTTGTTAATCTTTTCATAAGAAAATAGCAAAATATTAATCATTTTATAAATTTAACCACTTAATTTATTAATAAAATCAAATTAAAAAAAAGTATGGATTACTCAGAAAAATTTTTAGGACAAAAAGTAAAAGTTAAAATGGATCGTCCACTAGGAACAAAACATCCAAAACATGATGATATTTGGTATTGTTTTAATTATGGGTTCATTCCTAATACAATAGCTCCTGATGGCGAAGAATTGGATGCCTATGTCTTAGGTGTTTTTGAGCCGTTAGACGAATTTGAGGGCATTTGTAAAGCAATTATTCACAGAACTGATAATGATGACGACAAGTTGATTGTAATGCCTAAAGATAAAAATTATTCTGACGAAGAAATCAGAGCTTTAACAGAATTCCAAGAAAGATTCTTTAAGTCGGAAATAATAAGAAAATAATATAAACTAAATTAAAATTGAACTTTTATGAGAAATTACGATGATGTTTATTGGGGTTATTTATTTTTAGACAAACAAGGTAATTTCAAAACAATTCTTAAAAAAGAATCAACACCTTTGATAAGAGAATTAAAACAAATAATTGACGTTGCAATAACAACATTTCATACATTTATGCTTCCACGAAGATGGACTTCTTATCAAGGGATGATTTCTTGGGAACAGAGGGTTGAAGAAGTATATATTTTTGGGATGAAAACGCATAAAAATTCATCTTTAAAGAATTATCTTAAATTACATAGTGAATTAGAAAGGTTGGCAAAAAATATGCATGTTTTTAATATTAGAGCACACACTCACATCTCACCAGAAATAATGAAAAGATATGGTTGGAAAGCTCTTGAATGTGATGAAAAAGATAAATATAAACCATATTCAAAAAAATTATTCTAAATATGAATAAGACTTTTCTGATAGATTAGATTTAAAATATGATTTTCTTGATTTTTTAGTTAATTATTTAAAACGAGTTCTTATTCAAGATATATGAAAATATTATTAGTCTATCCTCCGTTTTGCACTCCTGCATCACCTCCCTATGCAATCACAAGATTATATTGGTTTTTAAAGAACAACAATATATCTGATTTAAATATTCTTGATCTTAATTTATATTTTCACAAATTAAAATTTGAGCCGCCTAAAACTGAAAATTTAAATGAATTTGCTAAAGAATCTAGCAAAGTTTACTCAGAAAATAATAATAAAATTGTAAACAATCAACCACCAGAATTTTTTAATGAATCTTTGAATGAAATTTTGAAATCAAAACCCGAAGTTGTGGCTTTTAGTTTAATTTATTCTTCCCAATGTTTTTACACATTAGCTTTAATTAAACAATTAAATATATTAAACATTAAAACAATTGTTGGCGGACCTGCAGTCAACAAAAAATTAATTGAAGCAGCGGATTTTTATCTAAAAGATGAAATACAATTATACGATTTTATAACTGGAGAAGACACATACAATGATCCGATTAAACTAAACAAATTAAATTATAACACAGTTTTGGATTATTCAATTTACAAAGATTATTTTGTTCCAGAATTAGTTATTCCTTTGAAAACATCAACATGTTGTTTTTATCAACAATGTACTTTTTGTACACATCATAGTAATGGGATGTATCAAGAATTTCCTTTAAACAACATAAAAGAAAGTATAATTAAATCAAAAGCGAAATTTATTTTCTTCATAGATGATATGTTTCATAAAGATCGTTTGTTGAAATTAGCGGAAGAAATAAAACCATTAAATGTAAAATGGATGTGTCAATTAAAACCTACGAAAGAATTTGATAAAGTTACTCTAAAAACTTTGAAAGATGCTGGTTTGAATTTGATTATTTGGGGTGTAGAATCTGGCAACAACAGAATTTTAAAATTAATGAAGAAAGGAACAAACAAAGAAGACATGGAAAATGTTTTACAAAATTCCAAAGAAGTAGGAATTTCAAATGTTTTATACATTATGTTTGGTTTTCCGACAGAAACAGAGGAAGAATTTAAAGAAACCATTGAATTTTTAAAAATAAATAATTCTAACATAGATTTAATTTCAACAGCGGTTTTTGGTTTGCAAAAAGAATCTTATATTTTTTCTCATCCAAAAGAATTTCAAATAAAAGAAATTTTTGAAGAAGAACGTACAATTTTGGAACCTAAAATTACTTATTCTGTAAAAAAAGGTATTTCTCAAGAAGAAGCTAAAAAATTCAGAGATAAATACAAGAAAACTTTGCATAAAATCAACAAATATCCGAAAATATATAATTTCTTTAGGGAGTGGATGTTAATCAAAAAAAGTCAATAAATTTATAAATAAATGTATATTTTGAAACTTTTATGGAAGAACATAAAGGTATTGATTATTTAACTAAAGCAACTAAAAATATAGAGAATTTCTCAAGAGATTCTGAACCATTCTCATGGACAAAAGTTAAAGAATCTTATGATGAAGCCATTAAAACTGGTGGTGAAGGAGTTAAAGAATTAGCAAACATCTACATGAACAGAATAAATAAAATTCTTTCAAAACAACAAGAAGATGCTCAAAAATTTGCAAGAGATATTTTAGTTGCAATTAGAAATGATATGAATGATTTAATCAGCCATCAAGAAAGTTATAATTTGAGTTTAAATGAACTCAGAAAATATCAAGATTTAATTAATAATTCAACTGACCAAAATATTTCTAATATTGGAAAAACTGCAATCGAAGATATAAAAAAATTACATAAAAATTTTAGTTCAAAAATACCTAGAGAATTTTATCAAGGAGATAATAATTGTTATTTTTGGTTTGAACCAAATAAAGCGGGAAAACCTGAAACAGGTGTTATTTTTTATAAGATTTCTTCTAAAGGAACAATAGATGAAATGGAGAAATTAGACCAAGAGTTCAACGAAGAATTAGAAGGTAAATTAATAATAGGTTCTTTTCTCCATGTTAGTGAAGAGTTTATTGAAGCAGGGAAAAAATATTTAGATAGATTAGACTCGAATAAAATTTTAAATTATACTCTAGAAAAACCATTTGAAATAAAATTACAAGATGTAGTATCTATGTATAAAAATTAAATAAAAATGTTAGAAGCCGAAGCTTCTATTTTTAAAAAAATTATTGAGGAGTATACTCAGTAACGCCCAAAGAAGTCATTGTGTCGCCACAAGTTTCTTGCATCTTCTCATAAACAAGTAATGCAAATTCAGTATTATCTTCATATTGATATCTGTATTCTTCAACTTCTTCTTCTGTAAGGCCATAATCTGCATAATTCATTGCATTTTGCATAGCAACCATTACTGCGTCTGGATCTTCTGATTGTGATGCTTCCAACATTTCACAAGCAGTATTTACTGAATATTCTACATATTTATCATTTATTTCAGAAGTCATATCTTCGTTTGTATTTTCTTCTGCATTTGTTACTTCTTCGTTTGTAACTTCATTGTCAGTCACTACTTCCTCTCCACCACATGCTGTGAAAGTGAATGCTAGAAGTAATAATAGTGTCAATATTAAATATTTTTTCATAAAATCACCTGTGGTTTATCAGAAATTAATCATTTAAAAATATTATCTTTAGAAAAAGTTATAAATGCCTCAAAATAAAAATAAAACATGGTAAAAAAATCTAAAACAAATTTTTGGTTATGGACTATAATCATAACATTAGGCTTGTATGTTTTCAGAGAAGTTATTGGATGGATAAATAAAATTATTCCATTTATGAATGAATTATACTTCTTCCTATTATGTGTAGGAACTGCAATGTACATAGCAAACAAAATAAGATGAGTTTTTTGGAATTTAAGGGATTCTTGTCTTTTTTAATTCTCCACGAACTTTCAAAAACATCTTTATGTGGAGATGAATTAGCTCATAAAATAGGAAAAAGAAAAGGAGTTGTTCTTACGCCTGGAACAATTTATCCCGCATTAAAAGAATTGAAACGTAGAAAATTAGTAAAACGAAAGCAAGATGGGAGAAAAAAATATTATTCTCTAACTCAAGAAGGAGAAAAAGTTCTTGAAGAACAATATAATTTGTTTTCAAAATATTTTTGGGGTTTGAAAAATAAAATTAGTAAGAGGAGATTAAAATGACAAAAGCAACGGTAAAATTATTTGTAAGTTCAACGTGTCCAAATTGTCCTGCAGCCAAAAATGAAATAAATCAAATCTTAGAAGAAAGAGATGATTTTGAATTAAAATTATTTGATTTACATACTCGAGAAGGAGTTGAAGAAGCTAAAAAATTACAAATAATGTCTGTGCCAACATATATAATAACTGGTCCTGGTGTTGATCATAATGTCGGTCTTGTTGGTTCTCAAGGTTCTAAAACGTTGAATAAGTATTTGGATTTTGCAACTGGAAAAAAAGACATGAATAAAAAAGAATCATTTTGGAAAAAATTGTTTAGTTAACTCATATAATTACTATTAAGTAGTTCTGTTTGGAAAGTTTTATAAATAGATTTAAATTAATGAAATTATGACAAATAGAGATAATTGGAATTTTCCTCCAATGATGATATTCGCACATCCTGGAAATAAATATATGATTGATAGTGAGAAGAATGCAGCAAAAAGATGTACTGATTTTGCAATAGATGAATTTGATAAGATGGTTGAATTCGAAGCAAATTATGACGCAGATAAACCTGATCTGGAAAAACGAATTGGTTCGAAAGAAGATAGACCTTTAAATCTTATGGTTTTTGTTGATCAACCAGTAATTAAAATAAATTCTAAACCTGCTGATTTTAATATAACTAATTATTTGTTTTTTGTTCCTTTTGAAAAGGATAGACGTCTTATTTTACCAGACTTACACGTTGTATCGATTCAAGCGGATTTTGATTATATGTTAGATATACGAGAATTTTATGAAAGAAATGCTTGGTCAACAGTTCTTGCGGAAGATAACTTTGGAGAAAAAGAAAAAATGCCAATTTATTCTCCAAGATTAACTGAACCTGTAAAAATAGTAAAACCTGCAGAATTAATTCAGAGAGCCGAACAGTTAATAAATTATGATTCCAAGAAATTATATTTTAATAAAGATTGAATTTATTTACTTTTTCTATGAAATCCTAATCTTGCAAATAACGAACTATTTTTAGACAATAAATCTGGGTTATCTCTTGCATAACGAACATCTTCTACAACATAAAATGCACTAGGAGCTATTTTTTTCACAATTGTTAATACTTCATCAACTTGTTTTTTGTTTACAATCATGAAAAATATTTTTGCTTTTCCAGTAGAACCTTGAGCATCAACAATGCTGTAATGATATTGATCTTCAGAAAAATGATCTATTAGGGGCTGATATTTTCTTGTTATTACTCGGACTAAAGATTTACTAGTCATTACTTTTTCTTCAATTAACATTCCAAGATAAGTTCCAGTTGAGAAACCAAGACCATAAGCGATGTAAGTCAAAGGATTTGCAACTTCTACCATTATTTTTTTAACAGCTAAAAGCCAAATTAAAACTTCAAAAAAGCCCAAAATAGGAGCATAATATTTGAAACCTTTAGAAATAAATATTAATCTCATAGTTCCTATACTTACATCTAATATTCTTGATAAGAAAATGAATAAGGGTATTGCCCACCAAGTTTGGATTATGTATTCGAACATCGTGCCTTGTTAAATAGATCTGTTTTTAAACTTTTGCTTAACTGAATGTTAAGTTATGGTACAAATAATCTCATTTATAAATGACCTTTGATTTCTTTAAATATGGCTTTCGACGAAATACCTCCAGTAGAAACTTCAGATAAGTTTCTAGACTTTGCATTCGCAAAAGCAAATAAAGTAGCTGAAAACCTACGAGATTCAATTAAAGATAAGCCTTTTTACAAATCAAGAAAGATTGAAATAGCTAAATTAGAGACTGTGGAGAAGGTTTTATGTAAACATTTTGATAGAATTATAGCAAAATTTCCTAATTTCGAGAATTTAACAGAATTTTACGAAGAATTATTGAGAACTTATCTTGATATAAAAGAACTTAAGACTGCGTTAGGTTCAATTTCATGGGCTAAAACAAAAGTAAGAACATTTACTAGAGAACACGTAAGAAAGTTATCTGGAGCTGAGTCTCCTGCCACAATGAATGTTGTGAGAAGAAGCTATTATGGTAGAATAAGTTCAATTTTAAAACAAATAAAGAAATTTTTAATTTATCTTGAAGAAACAAGAAGGATATTGAAATCATTTCCTTCTATAAAAGACAATATTTTTACTGTGGCGATAGCAGGTTTTCCAAATGTGGGTAAATCTACACTTCTTTCAAAGTTAACTCCTGCAAAGCCAGAAATAAATTCTTATGCTTTTACAACAAAAAAATTAAACTTAGGTTATGCAAAATACGATCTATTTAAGATTCAATATGTTGATACTCCTGGAACTTTGGCTAGAAATAAAATGAATGAGATTGAAATGCAAGCAGATTTAGCAATAAAATATGTTGCATCTATGATTTGTTATGTTTTTGATTTAACTGAAAGCGATTATTCTTTAAAAGAACAAATGAAGTTGTTAAAAAATTTAAAAGATTTTGATAAACCTATTCTTTGTTATCTTTCTAAAACAGATATTCTTGATAAAAAAATAATTGAAGATTTCAAGAAAGAGTTTTCTAAGAAAAAAATTCCTCTTTTTGAAGATAAAGATGAGCTTGAGAAAGAAATTAAAAAAATTGCTAAAGAAAGTATGTAGTTTAGATATATTAATTCTATAAATTCAGTGTAAAACTTAATACAAAACATCAAAAGCCTTATAAAGCACTTATTCGTAAAACATACCAGATGAATGATAAGTTATTGGATAATAAAGTATACAAAATGCTTTCAGATCCGAAAAAGAGGTTAGACATTTTTTTAAATATTGAATTAAATAAACGAGGTTTTGTTCTTTTAAAATTGGCTAAAAAAACACAGTTAGACATATTAAACAGCTTAACAATACCTCAAATAATAAAAATTTTAAATTATTTAGATCCTGATGAAACAACTGATTTAATTCAAACTTTACCCGAGCATAAACAAAAATCAATTCTTAAAAAACTCGGAAAACGAATTCAAGAAAAAGTAGAATTTCTTTTAAAATTTAATGCTAGAACTGCTGCAGGAATTATGAGTTTAGATTATGTTGAAGTAAATAAAAATATAACATTCAAACAACTTTCAAGAATTATAAAAAAACACGAAATTAGAACTGGAAAAGTTCCAGCAATATTGGTTGTACAAGAAGGTTTTTTACTTGGTGAAATCCAAGCACACCAATTAGCAATATCTGATGGGGGAGAAAAAATAACAAAGTATGTTAAGAAACTTCCTGCAGTACAATACAATGCAAGTAAAGATGAAGTCATTAAATCATTTAATAATAATCCTCATTCAAAAATTGTTGTGCTTGACGAAGATTTCGGAATATTGGGAGTTATTTACTCAGACGACGTTATACGAATAATACATAAACATACTGCAAAACATTTAGGAGATTTTGCGGGTGTAAGTGATGAAGAAGATGTTTTAGATTCAGCTGTTATGAAAGTAGAACATAGATATAAATGGTTAATTTTAAACTTAATAACTGTAATGTTTGTAGCATTAGTTGTTGGTTTTTTTGAAGATACTATCTCAAAATTAACTCTTTTAGCAATATATATGCCTGTGGTTGCAGGAATGGGTGGTAACGCAGGTATTCAAACACTAGCAGTAACAGTTAGAGGAATTGCATTAAACGAATTGGATTGGAAAATAGGGAAAAGAGTTATTTTAAAAGAAGTGATTGCTGGAGCAATTAATGGGTTGATTACAGGTGCTCTTGTTGCTTTGATTGCAGTTTTATGGAATAAAAGTGCTCTTCTTGGTTTAATTTTAGGTTTATCTATGATAATTAATTTAATCATAGCAGGGTTTTTTGGCAGCATAATTCCTCTTATTATGAAAAGTCTTGGAAAAGATCCAGCGACATCCGCAACAATATTTATAACCACTGCAACAGATGTATTCGGTTTTGTGGTGTTTTTAGGCTTAGCATCAATACTTCTTTAGAAAAAATTTAAATACTTCAATAAAATTAAATTATTATGTTACCTATAACTATAGAAATAACGCCTTTGTTGGCATTAATAATTATATGGGAATTAGTTTGGAAAGGATTCGGTATGTGGAAATCTGCAAGAAAAAACCATTCAGCTTGGTTTATTTGCATTCTTATTTTCAATACATTAGGTATTCTTCCAATACTATACATATATTTATTTAGCGAATTCAAACCTAGAAAGAAAGTTAAAAAAAGTAAAAAATAGGTTAAATTCTTTGTTTTTTTCTTTGTTTTTTCAAAAATTATATAAAGCCTTATTCTAAAAAACTAGTTAGGTGATATTTATGGCAAAAAAATCTGAAAGCTGTGTTGTTGATAAAATTGCACAAATTTTGGTTGTTGTTGGCGCACTTAACTGGGGGCTTGTAGCTCTAGGTTGGAACTTAGTTACTTGGATAACATTCGGTCTAGGTTGGTTAGCAAACACAATTTATGGATTAGTTGGATTATCTGCTTTATGGATGATTTATGTTATGACTAAGAAATAATTTT
>CAYSFC010000029.1:0-9354 GCA_964430665.1 uncultured Methanosarcinales archaeon
CTTATGAATAAAAGCGCCCGGACCAAAAGCTGAAAAGTTTCTAACTCTCAAGAGCTTGCCGGACTAAAAAAAATCTACTCTTCCACAGACTTTATCATATCTGCAACCTCAGAATCAGTTACCAAACCCTCATTCTCCAAAACTTTCTCAAAATAAGCAACAGGCCTAATAGTAGTTATCATAGTTCTATGAATAACATATTTTCCATCCTTACTCTTTAAAACCTTAGATTCAATCAAAGGCATCTTCCGAAGCTGTTCTTCTTTTTTATTTGTTAATCCCATATTTAACACCTCCATATGGTTTAACATTAATATTAAGACAAGTTAGATTTATATTTATTCTAAGATAAATCGTAAATTATACGGATTGCACTGGACAAGCCCAACCAAAATTTATAAACAAATAAATATAGATTAAATTATGAAAGAATCTGAAACTCTTGAATTTAAAGAATCTTTAACACAATTAAAGAAATCTATAATTTCCATCGTAGCTATTCTAAATAAACATAAAAAAGGACAATTGATATTTGGAGTAAAAGATACAGGTTCAATTATAGGAATTTCTATAGGAAAAACAACATTAAGAGATGTTTCAAAGTCAATTTCAGATTATATTGAACCGAAAATATATCCTTCGATCAAAGAAACCATTTTAGAAAACAAGAAATGTATTGTTGTTGATTTTGAAGGAAAAAATATTCCTTATTTTGCATATGGGCGAGCATACGTGAGAATTGCTGACGAAGATAAATTATTATCTAGTAAAGAACTAGAATCATTAATATTAAAGAAGAATAAATCTAAATTGCATTGGGATAAAGATATTTGTTTAAATGCAAATTTAAAAGACATATCCAAAGATAAATTAATGTCATTCGTAAAATCCATAAATTTACAATATATTTCTAAAGAAAATATTCTCAAAAAGTTAAAATTGTTCTCTTCCAAAGGAATTACTAATTCTGCAATAATTTTATTTGGTAAACAACCCTCTAAATATTTTAATCTATTAAATTTAAGGTGTGCTGTGTTTTCAGGACTTACTAAAGATTCCGATTTTATTGATATGACTGATTTTGAGGGTGATTTATTTCACTTAATTGAAGAAGCAGAAAAATATATTCTTAAAAATATTAATGTTGGAATGAAACTTGATGGTCTCAAACGAGTCGATGTACCTGAGATAAATAAATCTGCATTTAGAGAAGCCATTATCAATGCTTTTTGTCATAGAGATTATTCTGTACCTCAAGAAATACAAATTGCAATTTTTAAGGATAGAATTGAAATTTTAAATCCTGGTAAGTTATATGCAAATTTAACAATTAAAGATATTTTAACTAAACCTGTTTCTGAAAGAAGAAATCCTCTAATTGCAGATGTATTACATAGAATTCATTTTGTTGAAAAATGGGGTTCAGGAATTGGAAAAATAAGACATTTAGAACCTTCTGTTAAGTTTGAAGAGATAAGTAATTTTTTCCTGGTCACGTTTAAACGAAATAATACCCCCCAAGATACCCCCCAAGATACCCCCCAAGATTTAACTAAATTAGAAACTATAATATTGCTTAAAATAAAAAATAATTCCAAAATATCAAGAACACAACTTGCAGAAGAATTAAAAATAAGTTCAGATACGGTCAAAGAATATTTAGAAAAATTAAAATCAAAAAAGGTTTTAATAAGGATAGGGAAAACAAGTGCGGGTTATTGGAAAATTCTAAGATAAATCGTAAATTATACGGATTGCACTGGACAAGCCCAACCAAAATTTATAAACAAATAAATATAGATTAAATTATGAAAGAATCTGAAACTCTTGAATTTAAGAAACCTATAAAAAAGTTTTATCAAGTATTGAAGCTAATACTTTTAGTGGTGTTAAGGATTCAAAAAAATTCATTGAAGAGTTAAAGGCTAAGAATAATAAATTAAATTAATCTTTTTTACTAATTTTATAAACTAAAAGTTCTTCCATAAATTCATTTTTACGTCCAACAATTTCAAAAGCATACTTCATTTCTATTAATTTTAATTCAATCATTTTAGGTTTACTCAAAGAACTTACCAACATCAGAATCATAGAATCATCATACATATAATGTCTTGCTTCTTTCAAAAATCGAATAGCAATCTCATTACCATTCTCCCCCCCATGCAAAGCCAAATCATCAAATTCCTCATCCTTAGGTAAATAAGGAGTATTAAAAACCATAATATCAAACTTCAAACCTTCAATATTTTCAAAAAGATCAGACTCAACAACTTTAACATGTTCAGGCTTAGTCTCCTGCATACGTTCAACAGCTTTAGGATTTATATCTACACATACAACATCACATCCTTTTTTAGCTGCTTCAAAACCAATAATTCCAGAACCAGCACCCATATCTAAGAAATAAACATTCCTTTCTTCAATAGGAATTTCGTGTTCAGCAAATTCTTTTAGCAAACAATCTAGAAGCAATTGCGAATCCTCTGCAGGTTCATAAATTTCGTTATCCATTCTCATTCAACTAAAAATTCTTGATCTATTTTTTTCATGTAGTCTTCAACTCTTTCCAAAATTGAATTCAAATAATACTTTTTAATTTTCTCTATAAAAATTTCATGAAATTTTTCATTTTCAGTGATTCTGTAAGTGGATTTTATTTTTTCAATAAGAAATAATTCTCGACATCTTAACAATTGTCGACGTATATTAGAAGGAGCTATACCTATTAGTTCAATATTGTTTTCTTTTCTATTTTTAATAACTAGTTCTTCAACTTCTTTACTTGTTAAAGGTCCTTTTTCTTTTAACATAACTTCAAGAACATCAACAACAACATCTCTAGAATCCCCTGGTTGTAACAAACCCAAACTCAAACACAATTTACGTACAAGATCTCTTCCAGAAAAAGATTCAGGACGTTCATATTTACGTAAAGTAATTTCTGCGAGTGATGTATCTTTTGCTACCTTCCCCATAACAATCTTTCAACAGCAATGATTTATATAGTTTTTGATTATAATCATTTAGCAGAAATTATTTTTTACAAAACATGTAAATGTATTTTAACATCCAGTATACAAATTTACTCAAAAAAACTTAAATACTACAAAGAAATTCAAAAAAACAATGTTCATACACAACATACCTGCAGGATTTTCAATAGGAATTTTAAACATAAGATATTATGGTATAATTTATGCGTTAGGATTTATAGTTGCTTACCTTTTTCTACGAAAAGAAAAAGAATTTCTCAAACTTTCAGAAGAAAACTTAGATAAATTGTTCTTATATTTAATTATCGGAACAATATTGGGTGCAAGAATATTCGACTTCATCTTCTACAGACCAGATCTTCTTTTTTCCCTAGAAATTTTCAAAATATGGAATGGAGGACTAAGTTTTCACGGAGGATTAATAGGAATTGTTACAGCAATTTACTTATTCTCAAAAAAACACAAAGTAGAAATATATAAAATCACAGACACATTAACAATTCCAGCTTCATTAATGTTATTTTTTGGAAGAATTGCAAACTTCATAAATGCAGAATTAGTGGGAAGAGTAACGAACGTTCCTTGGGCAGTCAACTTTAACGGTGAGCAGAACGCAGCCGGACAGCTTGTCGGTCGTCATCCATCACAATTATATGAAGCTCTAAAGAATTTATTTAATTTCAGCATCTTAACTTTAATCAAATCAAAACAAAAATATAAAAAAGGATACATGACTTGGGTTTTTATTTTCTTATATGGAGTTCTAAGAGCATTTACAAACATTTGGCGAGATGATTTACTACATTGGGGATTTTTAAGCACAGGCCAAATTTTAAGCTTAATAATGGCTCTAGTTGCATTTTTCGTACTCTACAACCAATATGAATTAATTCCTACTAAGTAACAACATTTATAAATAAATCTTCATTTATACTTTTACGATGTTACATAAAGATGTTAAAAAATATTTATTTTACAATCAAGCAAAAAGAGATAGTTTAATTCGTAACATACCAATTCTTGATGAAACCGAAGTATCTCCTTCTGAAATTGAAGAAATTGCTAACAATACAAAAGAATACGAACACATATTTAATAATTTAAAAACAGGCAATCTATATGCTATTCGTCAATTAAAAACAATAAATAAATTGAATCCTGAATTAGCACAAAAATATAATATTGAAGAAGCACACGCAGAAGGTCTAGAAGCATATTTAAGAAACTGTAATGATTCTATAACTAAAGGATTTACACACTTTATAGACAACTCATTTGGAACAATTTTTAGAAGATTAAAGTTATCTGATAATTTTCCCTTCAATTATTTCAAACATGTTGATATTGTGAACGAATGTTATGTTACAGGTATTTCTGAGAGTGCACAACTTCCACAAAAACTAATATTATTACCAAAAAGTCCAAAAATAATGACTATGGACGAAATCAAAGGAAAGAATTATAAATAAATAAATTAATTTTTATTCATATGTCTTGGTTTAAAAAATCTTACAAAAAAGAATTTGAAGAGTTCTTATTGCAAAAAAAAGGTTTATCTCAAAAACTAGAGACTTTTACCAAAGATTTAAATTCCGAATTAAATGTTGTAAGAACTCTTAATACAGGAATAAAAAGATTAGAATCAGTATTTGAAAAATATAGTTCTGTTGGTGAAATGGACTTCAACGATGCACAACAAGAAAGATTCTTAAATGATTTAACTCAAACATTAGTTCACACATCTGAAGAAATACGTAACCTTTTAAAAGACGAAAAAGCAGGTTCTGTTTGGTTATTCGAACAAAAATTAAAAATAAGATTACATAACATAAAATTTCTAGTAAAAGAATTTAACATAGATAAATGGGATTCAAACCCAGATAAAATAGTAAAAAAAATATACGATAATTTACCATATGATTCAAACTTAAAATCATCCGCAGAAGACACACGCCTGGCATCAAGCCTAAAGGAAGCATACAAAGAAGTATTGTTTTTCAATCACGATTTAAATAACTTAATTCAAAAAGTAGAAAACAAAAACGGAAAATATAACTCTCTTTTAGCAGTAGATATATCTCCCATAAGTTACAAAAGAAACCACACAATTTCAGTCGAGAATTTCATACCAGCTCTCACAAATTTTTTACAAAGAGATGACATGTTAGTATCCAAAATAAGCATAAAAAAAGCTTTAATGGGAGTCACAGAACATGCAATGGTTTGTGCTAAAATGATTATAAAGGGACACCAAATTTTAAAATTATATCTTGAATTTTTAAACGAAGAAGAAGGTCTTTTAAACTCATATAAAACAAAATTAGATAATTTAATTACTCAATCTAGAAATCTCCATCAAAAAGACGAGGGTGAAATTCAAGAAGGCAAAAAACATAGAGGTGCAATATAATGAAAACTCCTATTCTATTAATTAACTTTAAAACATACGAATCAGCATCAGGCAAAAACGCAGAAGAAATTTCAAAAATTTGTAAAGAAGTAAAAAAAGAATTAAAAACAAACATAATTTGTGCAACTTCTGCACCCGACATAAACAAATGTTCCAAAAAAATAACAGTTTTTTCTCAACACATCGATACTGAAAAAGCAGGCGGAAATACAGGAAAAATTCATATAAAATCTATTTTAGAAAATGGTGCAAAAGGCACTCTAATAAATCATTCCGAAGATAGAATTCCATTCAGAAAAATAAAAGAATTAGTTGAACTATGTAAAAAAAATAAAATAATTTCTGTAGTTTGTTCCAAAACAGTTGCAGAATCAAAAGCAATAGCTGAATTAAATCCTGATTTCATAGCAATAGAACCTCCTGAATTAATTGGTGGAGATATTTCAGTAACAACTGCAAATCCAAAAATAATTTCAGACACAGTTAAAGTTGTAAATAAATATTCCAAAAACTCTAAAGTTCTTTGCGGTGCAGGTGTAAAAACAGGTAAAGATGCAAAAATAGCTTTAAAATTAGGTGCAGAAGGAATTTTAGTTGCAAGCGGAATAACAAAATCAAAAAATAAAAAGAAAGCAATAGAATCTCTGGCAAAAAATTTAAAATGAATAAAACAATACTACTACTAATTATATCGATTCTACTAGTTTCTTGTTCAAACGAAATAATTCAAACAACTCCTGATTTCCAAATAAAAATTGAAGAAGGATCATACATGCTTACAGACACAATTGAAATTACTTTAGATATGAATTTTGATCAAACTTATTACGATAAAAACATTTCATTCACATTTTATGATGGAAACAACTTGATTGCAGAAAAAAATATAGTTTTAGGAGAAGAAAACAAAATAAAATTACTGCCTTCAGGAACAGGCATCAGAAACATTACTGCTATGTTCAATGAAAATGGTTGGATTAAAGCATCAACCGAAGTAAACATAAATCCAATTACAGTTATGACTGAAAGTGAGAATTTTTACGCTAACATAACTCCCTCTCAATTTTATGCACAAAAGTTTAGCATAAATTCTGATTTAGATTTAACCAAAATTGAAGTCTTAACAAAGTTATCAAAAAAAGGGCCAGTAACTATGAACTTGTATGCTGATAACAATAACACAGTTGGCAATTTATTAGCTTCAAAAACTTTAAACAAAGATATTACAGAAAACTTTGAATGGATTGATTTCAACATTTTAGCAAGTCTTCAAGAAGGAGATTATTGGATAGTTCTCTCCACAACAGAAGACATAACAATTCAATGGATGAATATCAAAAACAGTGCAAGTTTGTATAAAAATATTTTAAATTCTTCTAAATGGAAGGAAGCCGACTTTGAATTTTTATATAAAATATATGGTGTAGCGTATAACTGACTCCTGTGTTCCGAACGCAGTTTACAGTTGTATTTTTCCTTGTTGCCAATCCTTAAGAATTATTTTAGCCATAGTATCAATATCAGGTTTTCCGCCAGATTTAACACGATTAAATTTTATAGCAAGTTTTTCCAAAATCTCTTCAGGTTCACCATCTTCAACTTTATAATGTTCCAAAATTTCTTTTTTATATTCGCATATCAAATCATAAACTGCTAAATCAGGATCTTTTTCATCATAAAAATTTTTTGTAGCAATTTTAATACTCTTATCATTATTGACATCACTATTAGACAAAACTCCAGGAGTATCTAATAATTGAATTTTATTATCTGCACGAATAATTTGTCTTCCTTTTGTAAATCCGCTAACAGAAGAAACAGGCGCCGAAGCCTTCCCTTTCAAAGCATTAATAACAGAAGATTTACCTGTATTAGGATATCCAACAACACCCACCAACACACTTTCTCCTCTACTATATTGAAGAATTTTTTTTCGCAACATAGTAGTTCCAAGAAATTTTTTAGCAGAAATAAACACACAAGGTTCTAATTTTTTCTTTACTTTATCTAATTCTTCCTTTTGAACTAAATCTGCCTTGTTAATAACCCGAATAAGAACTTTCCCCAATTCTCTAACCTTTCTTTCAATCTCTATATTTCTCGTTTTATCAATCATTCGAGCATCTATTACTTCCAAGACTACATCTGCTTCATCTATAACTTTGTCAACTACCTTCCAAAAGTTTACCATAACATTAGAAATGTTTTCTTTTTTAAAAGACTATCTTAAATTTATTGTTAATAACTGACGAGTTCCATAAGGAACATAATTTCCACCTTCATCAAGTACTAAAACATCAAGACCAAATATGTATTGTCCTTTAGATGCTTCTTTAGGTACAATTATGCCTATAGGAAGAAATTTCTGTTCATTATTTCGTAATTCAAACAATTCCTTTATGTAAAAAGGACCACATTTTCCCCAATCTTGATTTTTCCAATCACAATTTTGTTCATCCAATACGTCATTTCCAGTAGAATCCATATACTCAACTTCAACCTTAAAAGTGGCGTCTCTTAATAGCTCATTATTCACACCAAGATTAAAATCAATCCTTTTACCTCGTTCAGCTTCCTTTGAAGTTATAGGCACAACAACAGAACTCCCATCATTTAAAAGATCAGCTAACCTTTTTTGAGTTTGACTATCTACTTCCTCACTCATTTCTACAGTTTTATTGTATGCTTTAAAGAAAATACTAGTTCCAGCTATAAGAATAACCAAACCTAAAATCATTATTACAAGAGTATTAATTGCAAGTTCAATTCCTTTTTTATTCTTCATTTTCTATAAAAAAACACAAGGAGCAAACTCTTGTGTCTCAAATTAAAAATTTAAGATAAAAAATCCCTAATGGGACAAAAATTGGTATTCCTTAACCATTATGTATGAGAATAACAACATCACTATTGCTCCAGAACCTAAAACAGCAAATCCTGTTTCTAACGCATAAGATGTAGCTACAAGCATGTAAAATCCAACACCCATCATAAATACACCAAGCAATAAGAACTTATCCATAACAAGTTTCATAAGCTCAAATTCTTCTGTTCTCGTTAATTGTTTTTTTGCTATTGATTTTGAATTTTTCTTTTTAACCATTTTATATACCTCTTTATGCAACTAGTTCTAAGAATATTGGAAGTTCTGCTGAAACGTCATCATCGCTAGCACCAGTTGTATCTCCGTCAGAGAAATCACCACATACAACTTGGAATGAACAAGGATAAGATGTTATTGTAGCATCTTCAGGCAGAGGTGTAATTTTTGCTAAAATTTTACCTTCTTCACCAGCATCAACTTTTGTACCCATTTGAATATACTCTACATCAAGACCATTACAATCGAGCCTAATTAGAGCTCCTTCAGATTGACATTCAGGCAACCTACCATCATTGTAAAAACTAATACCCATTTGATTCTCTTTATTTCTTCTAAGAACTAAAGTTTCATCAACATTAACAATTTTCTCGGATGCCGATGCAGTACCTGCAAAATCAACATCAAAATCTAAGAAAGTATTACTCTTATTTTTAATTCCTTTTATTATTCCCAGGCCTAAACCTAATACAGCCATAGCCATAACCAAAATAACTATTGCATTAATTGACAATTGCATAGAAGCAGTTCTACTTCTTTTTTTGTTAGATTCAAATAATTTCATCAATACACCTCGAAATTTATTTTGAGATAAAGAACTTGACGTTCATCATCTCATAAATATTATAACACTCATTTATAAACGTACATTTATATACTTTTCCATAAATTAAGCACATTTTAAAGGAAATATTTAAAAATAAAACAAATTATAAATATGATATAAAGTAATAATTCATTTTAATTTTGTGTTTAAATGTGTGTGAGGTCAAATAAATGAAAAAATTTTTAATATTATTTTTAGTAACTGTTCTTCTTTCGAGTTCAGTTCTGGGTGCGACAACAAT
>CAYSFC010000030.1:0-8973 GCA_964430665.1 uncultured Methanosarcinales archaeon
CCACCTGCTGAATCTCCTTCTACAATAAAAATCTCACATTTGGATGGATCTTTTTCAGAACAATCAGTTAATTTTCCTGGGAGAGAACTACTTTCTAAAATTGATTTTCTTCTTGTTAATTCTCTTGCTTTTCTTGCAGCATCTCTTGCTTTAGCTGCTAAAACGCATTTTTCAACTATTGCTTTTCCGATTTTTGGATTTTCTTCTAAAAATGTTGCAAGACCTTGTGAAACTATTGAATCAACTAATCCTTTAACTTCGGAATTTCCTAATTTTGCTTTTGTTTGACCTTCAAATTGAGGTTCTGGAATTTTTACAGATATTACTACAACTAATCCTTCTCGAACATCATCAGAAGAAAGTTTCATTTGTTGTTTATCTGGCAAATTTTCTGAAACGTAATGATTCATAACTCTTGTTAGAGCTGTTTTTAAACCTGAAACATGAGTTCCACCTTCAACAGTGTTTATGTTATTTACGAAAGAAAGTAATGTTTCGTTGTATGAATTTGTGTATTGAAGTGAAATTTCTAAACTCACTCCTTCTTTTTCTTTTTCAAAATAAATTGGTTCGTGAATTGGAACAATTCCTTCGCTTAAATATTCAACAAAACTTTTTATTCCACCTTCATAATAAAATTCTTTATCTTCAACATTTGGTTTTCTGTCGTCTTTGAAAATTATTCTTATTCCTTTATTTAAAAAAGCTAATTCTCTAAATCTTTTTGATAAAACTTCTGGACTAAAATTTATTGTTTCTTGAAAAATTTCAGGATCTGGATAGAAAGTTATTTTTGTACCTCTTGAAGTTGTTTCGCCTAAGACTTCAACTTGAGTTACTGGGCTTCCTCGTTCATATGTTTGAGAATATATTTTACCATTTCGTTTTATTTCGGCAACTAATTTTGTTGAAAGCGCGTTAACACACGAAACACCAACACCATGTAATCCTCCAGAAACTTTATATGAATCTTTGTCGAATTTTCCACCCGCGTGTAATTTTGTCATTGCAACTTCAAGTGCAGAAATTCCAAATTGAGTATGCATTTCTGTTGGAATTCCTCGTCCATCATCTTCTGTAGTTATACTTCCGTCTTGATTTAATGTTACAATTATGTTTGAACAATGACCTGCCATTGCTTCATCTATTGAATTGTCTACTACTTCGTAAACTAAGTGATGTAAACCTCTTGGTCCTGTTGAACCAATATACATACCTGGACGCTTTCTTACAGCGTCTAAACCGCTAAGAACTGTGATGTTTTCTGCCTTATATTCGTTTGTCATTTGAGCACCTTTTCGACACTAGTTTTATCATTATTTATTAAAATTTTTTGATAATAAATGAAACAAATCACCATATATAAACGTTGCGGGAAGAAGTCTGTAAAAGACTTAAATATGGCTTAAATGAGCCTATATATTTATAAATGGAAAGCTCTAAATTAGATAAATGGTGACTGAAGAAGAGCTTCAAAATATGTCTCCTGAAGAGATTGCTGAACTGCAAAAAAGTAATTGTATATTTTGTAAAATAATTGCTGGAGAAATTCCTTCGAATAAAATTTATGAAGATGATAAAATATTAGCAATCTTAGATATAAATCCGGCTAAAAAGGGGCATGTTGTTGTTTTGCCAAAAGAACACTATCCTATTTTGCCTTTAGTTCCACCTGATACTTTTAAACACATGTTTGTTTCTATTAAAAAAATATTAAAAGGTTTAAAAAAGGTTACACTTTCAGATAGTGCAACAATATTTATTGCAAATGGTGCAGTTGCAGGGCAACAATCACCTCATTTTATGTTCCATATAATTCCTAGAGAAAAAGGAGATGGTTTGAATTTCAAAATGCCTTCGAAGGCAGAATTTTTGGATGAACAAAAAAGTATTGAAAGTTCTTTGAAAAATAATTTAACCATCATGATGCAAAACCATCTTAAGAGAGAAGGAGTTGGATCTTCAAATTATGGACAGAGTATGAGTGCGGAAGAAAAAAAGGAAAAGATAACACAAATACTTGAAGCTAATCCTGAAGTTAGAGAATTATTATCAAAAGATGTTGAGGGATTTAAAAGTTTGATCTCTCAAAATGAAGAACTTAAAAATTTATTTATGGGAGTTGATTTAGAAGCATTATCTAAAACTCTTGAGAAAATAACGAAAGTTGATTCTAAGGAAGAAAAAAAACCTGAAGTTTTTCTGGGAGAAGATCCTTTAGGTCAAAGAGACAAAGTTTTTGAATATTTTGAAAAAAAACCTAAGGCAAAAGAATTGTTGATGGATGATTTGGAAAAATTTAAAGAACTACTTTCTGGAAGAGAAGATGTTCAAGAAATTTTTAAAGAAGTTAATTTAGATAAGTTATCTGAGAAATTGATTCAAAGTAGAAAGTTGAAGGGTGAGACTGATGACTGAATTATATAAAGACCCTTTAGTTAGAATAACTACTAGTGAAGAACCTTGTACAAAAGGAGATATTGATATATTTCCTGTTGAAGAAAAAATTAAGATTGAAGAATTGAGTGATGATACAATAAAACATTTATTTTTTTCAGGTTCTTATGCTGCAACAGCTCTTTTTGAATTGTTGGGTGCGCACGGAACAAATATAATTTTATCTGATTTGGATTCTAAACCAAAGATGGAAATTGTTGCAAGAAAGGAAAATGATGGATTAAATTTTCAATGGAATCCTACTAAAGGAGATCCAGGTCAATTAAAAGATTTGGCGAAACAAATTAAAGATCAAATAGATATGGATGATTGGAAGGAAAAAAATCCTGATAGTTCTTCAACACCTAAACAAGTTGAGAAAAAAGAAACTGTACTTCGTGAAGAAGAAGGTAAAACAAATTATTTGTTAAAAAGTTTAGAAAGAAGACCTTGGTAAAGTTGAACTTTACGTAATATTTATTCGTCTCTTAGTGTTTCTACTGCAGGTAATTTTGATGCAGATCTAGCTGGTAAAGACCCAACTGTAGATCCAAGTATGAATGCAAATAATAAAGATCCTATTATCAGAGGCCAAGAAATATAAGCTACCAAAAATGATTTTCCTAATGCAGCAGTACTTATTATTTCTACAGATTTTGCTAATATGATGCCACATATAACTCCTATTGTTCCTCCAACAAGACCTAGAAGACCAGATTCGATTAAGAAAAGTAAAAATATGTTTGAATTTTTTGCACCTATTGCTTTCATTATACCTATTTCTTTATGTCTTTCTAAAACAGAAGTATACATTGTGTTTGCAATACCTACACTTCCTACGAAAAGACTAACTAATGCTATTCCTATGAAGACTGCTTGAACTACGTTTAAAACTGTATCGAATGATTCTAAAAGATCTTCAGGAGTATCTACAACAAAATCTTCTTTTCCCACTTTAACATCTCTGTGTCTCGCTAATGCACGAGTAATTTCATTTGCAACTAAACTTATATCTTTTGTATCAACTACTTGTACGACTATGGCATCAACTCTTTCTTCTATTTGAAATATTTCTCTAAAAGCTTTTTCTGGAATAAGAATCATTTTATCATCTTCAGAAGATCCAATAGGTCCATGAATTCCTACTACTGAGAATTTTTTATCATTGATAACTATTCTATCTTGAACACCTATATTTCTTCCATCAAATAAACCTCTTGTATTGAAATAGTAACCTATTGTTGCTGATTGGCCATCTCCAGAACTTAAACTTCTTCCATCAATGTAAGTTAACCCCATTATTGAATCTAATAAGTCTAATCTTTTTGGATCAGAGGGAACTGAAACAACTAAATAATATTTTGTTGTTCCTTGAAATTCAATTTTTCCACTAGTCATAGTGTAATATGTTATTGCTTTTACTCCTTGAACAGATTCTAAAAATTCTGTATCTGAAATTGTTAACTCATTTGTTAAATCTCCACCCATAGAAAACCCAAAAGAATTTTTTGGTTGGATAAAAATTTTGTCACTTCCTATGGATTCAAATTGTTTATCTATTTCATCACGTAATCCTTGTCCTAAAGAAATTAAAGAAATAACTGCAGCGATACCTATAACTATTCCTAACATAGTTAGCCAAGAGCGAAGCTTTCTTCGCTTGAGTGAGCGAAATGCTATTTTTAAATATTCTCCAAACATTTTAATTCCTGAATGTATCGACTATTTTCATTTTGGATGCGGATTTCGCAGGAAGTGTTCCTGAAAGTGCACCTACTAAAAATGCGAATAAAAGTGCTCCAATAACCAAAGGTATCGGAACTGATGCTTTTAATATTGACTCTCCAAAATATTGTGCGGCGCCGAATTCCACACCTTTACTTATTACTATTCCAAAAAATAAACCTAATACTCCTCCTGCAAGACCTAGAAGACCAGACTCTATTAGAAATAAAGATAATACTTCTGAATTTTTTGCACCTATTGCTTTCATTATACCTATTTCTCTACGTCTTTCTAATACTGCTGTATACATAGTATTTGCAATACCTATACCTCCAACTAGAAGGCTTATTGCAGCAATTCCTACTAGTAGAACTTGAACTGTTAGAAGTATACTATTTAAAGTATCTAAAGTTTCTTGTGCTGTTGAAATTTTAAAATCTTCTTCACCCATTTTCTGATTTCTATCTTTTCTCATTGTTCTTTCAATTGACTCTTTTATTAAATTTATATCTTCGCCTTCGTGAGCTATTGCTACAATTATATCGTAATCTTCTTCTCCTTTATTGAATAATTCTTCTAGTGCTTTTTTTGGAAGTAATGCTGCACCATCAACCATAAAATTTCCTTTCTTTTTTATTATTCCTGAAACTTTAAATTCTCTTCCATTTAATTCTAATTTTTCTCCAACTCGGAAAGTATAATCTTCTCCATTTGCTATGTTGTCTCCTAAGAGAATTTTATTTTCTGATGATATGTCAAAAAAAGAACCTTCTTCTAACTCTATGTTTAAATTATTTATGAGAACTTTTTCTTCGTCTGATTTATCCGGCATAGAAACCACATAACCATAAATATCTATATCTCTTTTTTTGAATATTGCTTGTTCAATATAACGGGGGATGACATAGTCAATACCATTTATTTTTTTTATTAAATTTACATCGTTTTTGGTTAGTTTTCCGTAAGCAGTTGTTCCTGGAGGACCATAACTAACACCTGCACCTTGAATGGTTACTGTGTTTACTCCCAAACCTGCAAATTGATCGTTTATTGCATCAGTCATACCTTGGCCAAGAGAAATTAAAGCAACTACGGCAGCTATACCTGCAAATATACCTATTAATGTTAACCAACTTCTCATTTTTCTTGAGAGGACATGATTAAATGCAATTCTAAATGCTTCAAATATATTCACAAAACCACCTTAAAAAATAAAATTATTTGTGTTTATGATTTTTTTTACATCTATAAATATAGTAAATTAAACCAACTAACACAATTAATAATAAGAATACAAACCAACCTGAAACTCCTTTGGATTCATTTCCGTTAATTAATTTAACTGGAACTTCCATGTTTTCAGTATATAATTTATTGTTTTCATCTCTGAATGTTGCTTTGAGTTTTAGAATGAATTCTCTTTCGTTCGTTTTTATTTCAAAATCTGCTGTTCTGTAGTCATCTGAATCTAGATCTCCAACATAATATTCTTTTGAGGAATAACATTCATATGATGTTGAAGGTAATAGTTCTATGTCTAAGAATTTTAAATCATTTATTCCTTTATTTATTGATTTCAATCTTATGTCAACAAAATTTTCAGTTTTTTCATAACTATCATAGACTATTTTTAATTCGGGTGAAGAACTTATTATGATTCCTATAATGTCTGACTGTTCTCTTTGATTTCCTTCGTCGTCATAAAATGAAATTTGAACTGGAACTTTGTAATATCCTGGTGTGGCTGTTGGGTAAACACTTATTGGAAAATTTATTTGAGTTAATTCTCCTGGTTTTAAAATTCCAACTTGTTTTTCACTTACACTGTTTAAAGGAATTAAAGGGATGTTTTCGTCTGAACTCAAATCTAATTTTACAGCCAAGTCTCTGAAAACAATACTTGCTGAGTTTTTAACTGTTAAAGTTAATGTTCCTGATTCACCAGGGAAAATTTCTTCGGGAATTAGTTCAACTTTGTTTACTGCTAATTTTGCTTCTGAAGGTTTTACTTCGATTGAAAGTTCTTTTTCTCTCCATTGATTTGAATCTTTGTCCAAAGTATATTTTATTTTAAGTTTATTTATTCCTACAACTGCGTTTGAATCAACTCTTAATTTAAAATCTGCAACATAACTTTGTTGAGATTTTAATATACCTATTTCTGCTTTAGAATTTTCTTCATTTATAATTGTGAATGGAAATGATTCTACTATTTCTAAATACGCGTTTGGCGCATCGTCATTTGCATTGTTCTCAAGTTGTATATAAACTGTTACATATTGTCCTGGTTGAGCAGGTAATGGCTCGTAACGACTGAGTGATGCTTGTAAATTTTCATCTACAGCTAGAGCTGTTGGAACGAAAACAATCAACATCAAACAAATAATTAAAAATATTTTTTTCATTTTTTCACCTGTTTTTTTATGTTTTTTTCTGAAATTATTTGACCATCATTTAAGATTTCTATTCTTTGTGCAACTTTTGCTAAATCTTCATCGTGAGTTACTAATACAATAGTTTTACCTTGTTTGTGTAAATCTTTAAGAAAATCTACAACTCTATCTCCTGTTTTGCTATCTAAATTTCCTGTTGGTTCGTCTGCTAAAATAACTTTAGGATTTGAAGCCAATGCTCTTGCAATAGCAACTCTTTGTTGTTGACCTCCTGAAAGTTCTGCAGGAGTGTGATTTTTTCTTTCTGTTAATTCTACCATATTTAATAATTTTTCAGAAATTTCTTCTCTTTTTTCAGGAGTTAAACCTTGAAATATTAATGGTAATGTTATGTTTTCTTTTGCAGTTAGTGTATTTATTAAGTTAAATTTTTGAAAAATGAAACCTATAGTCCTTCCACGTATTTGTGCTAAATTTGATTCTGTTAAATGAGATATATCTTTTCCGTTCAAAAGAATTGTTCCTTTTGTAGGAGTATCTAAACATCCTATTAAATTCATTGCTGTGCTTTTTCCAGAACCTGAGCGTCCCATTATTGCGACGAATTCTCCTTCATAAACTTCTAAATTTAAACCTCTAAGTGCATGAACTTCAGTTTCACCCATTTTATAGGTTTTCCAAACATTGTTTAGTTGAATTAAAGGTGTTTTTTTAGACATAATTAAAGTTTGATTCCTTTATTTAAAAAGATTTTCTATTTTTTGTTGATTATTGAGAAATATTTAATGTTATCAAACAAATGACCTATGTAAGGATAACAATTCTGTTGTTGTAGGTAAGATAGTCTATTGTAAATATCTAATGCTTCAAAGTATTTTTCTTTTGCTGAATCTAAATGGTTAAATTGTGAGGCAAGAATTCCGTTGTAAACTAAATTCATAACTGTTTTTGAAGAAATATCATCTAAATCTACTTCTATTTCACTTATTTTACGTTTAATTTCATCTAAGTTTGATTCTGAGAAATCAATAACACTTAAACGAGTAAATTCTAATATTAGGGTTAATTCTAATATTGTTAGTTCTTTGTTGTGTAAAGCAACTAAATGAGAGTATTGTCTTGTAACTAATTCTTTAACTAGACTTGTGGTAGGTAGTTCTTCTATTTGTTTTTTTAGGTGTTCTAAGTCTGTGTAGGGATTTAGTAAATCTTCAAAAAGTTGACTATTTATATCTAGGATTTCTTTTTTGAATTCTGAAACTTTGTTTTTAATTAATAATTGTTTTGAATCTAATTGAGATATTTTAGTTAATAAAATAGATTTTTGATGTGAATTTAGGAGTATTTGTTTTCGTTTTTTTCTTGTTAAGAAAAGCCAAATTTTTGTGAATATTTCTGCAATTCTTGTTCTTCCTAATTTGTATGTTAAAATTAATACTGATAGTAATAATATTGCTAAAATTAGAAAATTCCATAAACGAGGGTCTTTCATTTTTAGAGGGTCTGGAACAGATAATTCAGAACAAGGATCACATGGTCCTCCGCAGTCTATTCCTGTTTCTCCATAGTTTTGTATTCCGTCATAACAACTAGGGCAAGGATCACAGTATCCTCCGCAGTCTATTCCTGTTTCTCCATAGTTTTGTATTCCGTCATAACAATTTTTACATGGTTCGCAGTTTGGGCCTCCGCAGTCTATTTCTTCTTCTAGATTGTTGAGTATATTGTCTGAACAAGTTTGACAAGGATCACAATCATTTCCTCCACAATCTACATTTTCTTCATCATAATCTAAAATTCCGTTTTCGCAATGAGGTATGTATGTGCAATTTTCCCAAAATGTTTGAGTATAATCTTTATTACAAGCATAAATGTCTGTGCAAACTTTTTTTCTTGTTGAATTTGAATAACATCTAGACCATTCTTTGCAAACCCATTCTGGAACACAGTCATCTGAAAATCCACCCATGCCTCCGCTTGGTTGATCTTCATTTTCTTCAGGTATGCATTCAACAGTTACATCTATTACGTCGCTGTATGCAGATAGTTTGTTATTTCCTGTTCCTGGATCTCCGTCGTCTGTTGCTTTGAATAGTGCTGTGTAATCTCCGCAGATTGATGATGAGTAAATTACTTCGTATGATGATGTTAAGGATATTATTAGATTTGGACTTGAGGGGTATGCTGTGAAGTTTGTTAGTATGTCGTCTGGATCTTTGAAATGGTTTGTTAGGTATATTCCTCTTGATGATGAGAGTTCGTAGAATTTTGCTGGGGGTATGTCTCTAAAGTAAATTGGTGGGTCGTTTATGTCTGTTATTGTGTATGTTACTTCTATTGAATCGTTTCCTATAAAGCAATTTGAGTTGTCTTTTACTATGAAAGTTACTAGATGATCTCCTGTGTCTTTGTCTGTTGG
>CAYSFC010000031.1:0-8550 GCA_964430665.1 uncultured Methanosarcinales archaeon
TCAAATTAACTCATAAATCTAGTTATCAATATATTTCCTGAAGTGTTTAAAAAAAGTGGTCTGAAGAAGAGTTAAAAAAAGCAATTAAAATGACTCAAGAAGCTAAACTTTAACTAAATCTTTTCTTAAAAGATTCCACTAAATCAACCATATATTTACCATCTTCTAATTTGTATATTAAAGGATGTTTCTTTTTGAATAGATTAACTAAATCTAATTCATATTTTCCTGGTTTTAAAATTTTTATACTTTCTATATCTAGAACAACAGGTAAATCTCTATCTATATCTTCACCGAGAATATCATACACATCTTTTTCTATTTGTTTTTTCTCTTCTGTAGTTAAGTTGACTATGTCTTCTTGATCTTTTTTTCTTTTTTCAAAAACTTCTTTTTTTATGAAGAAAAACATTTTACTCTTACATTTAGAGCAACCTTGTAAAATCTCTTTTGAACCATCTTCATAAAGAGTTCCGCATGTAACGCATTGATGTGGCATTTTCTATCTTTTCTTTTCACGAGAAGTCCTTGACTTCTGTGCACCAGTAGCTCTGCTACTTCGTGTAGTTATTTTTTTCTTAGGTTTATAATCCTTTGTCAATAACTGTATTTTCTCTGGATCTTGTTTTATTTCTTTAACAACGTTAGCAGGACCTATGATAGTCATGCCTTGTCTATCTCCTAAAACAAAATTCATAAATGAATGTTTTAATTTTATAAAAAAATCAGAATTTTTTAATTCTGGATAAATTACAGATAATTCTATTCCTGTAAATTTATCATTAATGTCTTCCATTGTTTTTCGGATTAATTCTGCTTCTTCGTCAGGTTTTAATCTTCCTTCTAACAATATTATTTTATCAGTTTTTACTAAGCTAAGCAATTTATTTACTCTTTTAGATGAATTTAAGTATTCTATTGTTGTGTATGGTAAAAATTGTAATGTTAACATCTTTAAATCACCTATTTAGTAACTTCGAAAAGCGCTTTGTAAAATTTATCTACATATGTTCCTTTCTTTGCACTAATTCCTTGAACTTTATATTGTGGGAAAGCTGACTGAACTTTTTTCAAATCTGCTTTTTTCAAATCTATTTTATTTGCGACTATTAATACAGGTATTTTTCTTGCTTCTAAATTACCCATTATAGTTATATTGACTTGAGAATAAGGATCTAATGTTGCATCAAGAACAATTATAACTGCATCCATATCATCCAACCATTTAATTGAACTTATTATGCCTTTAGTTGCTTCTTTAGCTCTTTCTTTAGCTTCTTTTTCTTTCATTCCTGCTTTTATGAAATCTTCATAATCTATTTTTGTGGCAATACCTGGAGTATCTACAAGATTAAATTTTAATTCTCTTCCATCATCAGACTTTATAATTATTTCTTCTTTTATTTGAATTTCTCTAGTTTCGTGAGCAATGTTACTTACAGAACCCATGTCTTCTCCTAACCAATCTTGACAAATTCTGTTTGCAAGTGTTGTCTTACCACCATTAGGCGGACCATACAAACCAAGTTTTATTTCTTTCTTCTTTTTGAAGAAACCAAAGAATTTATTTGCTAATTTTTTAAATGTGTTAATCATGCTACTATGTAGGAAATAAAGCTATTTATATAGTTTACTACTTCGAAGCGATTTAATTTATTAAGTCGTAATTTATCTTTAAATTTCCATCTTTATCATATATTTGAGCTTCAACAACTTCTATTGCTTCTTCTAATAAAGGCACATCTCCTTCATTTAATTGGTTTTCATAAGCGTGCATAAGTATGGATATATGATCCTTGTTTATTTTTGATGATTCTTCTACAAGATAACTTGTAATTGCATAATTTAAAAATTCTTCAGATATATTACTTACACAAGTGCATTGACCATTAACACAACCACCTGAAAAATAAGGACCACAATTTGAATCTTCACAAGAATTTTCTTCTGTTGAAAGAATATCTTCTTGCATTAAACGCTCTCCTTCTGGAACATATAATTCTCGAACTTCACAAGAGTATTTAAGTCTGGTATTTTGATCAATACAATAGTGTCTTGAATCTTGAATTAAATATCTTCCGCTACCTTGTATGTAATAAACTACAACACCTGCACTAGAAGCTTGAGCAGTAGCATAACTTCTGCAATAAAAAGTTGTATCTGATGGACTTGGAACTTCAAAAGTTGCATGTGTTGTAAGAGGAGGATTTATTTGAGAAATAAGATGTAAACAATAACAAGTATTTGATATGCAAGTTCCATCATAACTAAAAGATCTTATTCCGTTGCAATAATTCTGACAATTAGTTGGTATACAAGGATATGCAAACACAGGAGTATCGTCTGGAATAAGTTTCTCTTCTGTACCATATTCATCATAAGTTGTGTCTATCTCATTATCTTCATTTGAATTAAAATCTAATGAATGGGTTTTAGATGTATCTGCTGCATTGTTTACTACATCTGGAAAAGGATCTCTGTCTTTTGCTGTACCCGCTGGAAAGAATATATCTTTCATTGTAGGGATTAAAAATAAAGCAACTATTAAAACTATAATTACAAATATTGCTATTAATCCTGTGTAATAAGCATTCATTTCTCTAGTCATTTATAAACACCATTAATTCATTAAATCATAATTTAATTTTAAATTTCCTTCCTCATCATATATTTGATTTTCAACAACTTCTATTGCTTCTTCCAATGAAGGTATATCTTCTTCTTTTAATTGATTTTCATAAGCGTGCATAAGTATTGAAAGATGTGCTTTAGTTATTTCTGAATTTGGTTCCATTAAATGACTTGTAATTGCGTAGTTTAAAAATTCTTCAGATATATCACTTACACAAGCGCATTGACCATTGAGACAGCCTTCTGAAAAATAAGAACCACAAATTAAGTCTGTGCAAAAATAATCATATGTTGAAACCATACTTTCTGCAACTATGGATGCACCTATTTGTATTGTTTTTTCGTAAATATCGCATTTGTATCTTTTTATTGCTTCAGAATTTCCACAATAATTTAAGAAATCTTTCACTAATTCTGTTTCTTCTGTATAAACTACAGCTCCGACATTTTTAGTTTGAAAATCACCATATGTTCTGCAATAAAATGTTATTGTGTTTGGATCAGGTATTTCTTCAGACTTAAGATTTGATCCTGGATCTGGAGGGGCATATAAACAATAACAAACATTATCCATACATTTTCCTTCGTAAAAATCATATTTTACACAACTATCATTACAAGTAGTGGGCGTACAACCTCCTTTTGAATTAGGATTGATAGTCTCGGAGTCATTATCAGAATCATCTGTATCGTTTGTATCATATTCATAAGTACCATAATTATCATAAGTACTGTCTATATCATTTCCATAGTTATTCTGAATATCTAAATTTACGCCTGCAGACGTTTGAGAGGAGTCAACAGTTGAATCATCTCCTGGAATTCTATTTGCGGAACTTCCTTCTGGATAGAAAACGTCTTTTAAAGACGGAATTAAAAATAATGATACTATTAATGCAATTATCACAAAGATCGATAGCAAAACTGTCGTGTAAATACTCATTTCTTTTCCCATTTTATCACCTAACAACATTTACCTAAATAAAGACAACAATCACTTGAAGAAACTATTTTCAAAGTGTTTAACTTAGAATTACAAGTTCCAGCATAATCTGCAGAATTACAAGCATTTACTTGAATAAAAGATAATTCTTTTTCATTCTCAGAAGCAGTTACGATGTTGCTTTCTAAACGAGGTTGAGTTGCTGCATAAATTAAACTAAATACAATGATTAAACTCATAAAACTTAAAGGTAAAACCTTCTTTAAATCCATAAAAACTAACCTCTAGCATAAATATGGAAGAAGTTATTTAAAAAGATTTGTATAAAATTACTTTTTTTGCCAAGAATAAGAACGTTTCTTAGCAGAATTTCCAAATCCACAAGAGGAGCAAACCTTATCTGAAGCGTGATATGTATGTTTACCACATCTTCTACACATTATGTGTGTCTTCTTTCCGGAATGTTTCCCCATTGATGCTGTTCCTTTACTCATTTAACTCACCTAATTACTGTGGAGAAATTGTAGTAATTGTGTCTCCACGAATGAAAACAGTTCCTAATTTTCTCTTTACTTCGCCGTTTGAAATTTCTTCAGCGTTTTCTAATACTGTATTTATGTGAATATCAAATGCTTTTAATTCACCAACATACTCTTTGCCACCTTTTAACTCAACAATAACACGTTTATCACGTGATTTATTAAGTGCGTCTAATGGTCTTGAATTAATATTATCCATAATTATTACCTCTATATTATTGATTTTAAAGTAATTTGAGGAGTTTGAGGCTGTTTATAAAGGTATCGAACACCTTTAAAACAAAGGTTTATAAAAAGAATAAAACTCTCCGTTGAATATGGGCTCATGGTCTAGTGGCTATGACAGTGCCCTTACAAGGCATTGATCCCCGGTTCGAGAAAATAGTTGCTTTACGTTAGAACGTCTGTAATTATTTCGATTTTCCGGGTGGGCCCACCATTTCTTAAAGGTAATCTTATATAGGTTATTTTATATTAGTATAGTAAATGCATACATTTAAATATAAGGAATATTGGTTAATTTGTAATGAGTCCTGCACAAGCACAAGTGGTGGAAGAGCGAATTTTCGACATAGTTTTCAAGGAAGATGATTTGACTTGGAAAGAAATGATTTATGATTTAGTTAGACTTGAAAACTTGAATCCATGGGATGTTAATATTTCTATTTTGGCAGAAAAATTTCTTCAAATGTTAAAAGAATTAAAAGAAACTAATTTTAGAGTTAGTGGGAAAGTTGTTCTTGCTTCATCTTTACTTTTGAAATTAAAAAGCGATAGGTTGGTTGGTGAGGATTTGCAAAACTTCGAACAACTTTTAATTGAACCTCAATTAGAAGAAGATTACGGTGATGTTGAAGATGGATTTGAATTTGAACAAAGAAATCTTAATCAATATCTTAATGATCAAAAAAAATTAGTTGCTAGAACTCCTCAGCCAAGAGAGAGAACTGTTTCTGTTTTTGATTTGGTCGATGCTTTGGAAAAGGCTTTAGACTCAGATATTGTTAAACAGAAGAGAAGAATTCTAAATGGTATTGAAATTGAAGAAAATTCTCCAAGAGCTCCTGAAAAATATTTTGATTTAGGAGAAACAATGTCTAAATTACATAAACAGATTGCAAAATTATTTATTAAAGAAACAACTAAAGTTTATTTTCATGATTTGTTAAATGAAAATAATAAAGAATGTAAGGTTTATACTTTTTTACCTTTATTACATCTTGAAAATCAGAAAAAAGTTGAAATGGGACAAAAGGAACATTTTGGTGAAATTGAAGTTAAAATTTTAAATCGTAATTTCTAAAAATATTGTCCTTGAGAATTTTTATTTCTAATTAATTAAACTTAGTTAAGTATATAAATGAAGGTTTTATTCTATAACTATTATGCATGTAGCTCAAATGAATGTAAGAGGAACAGGTCTTGTAGGATTATATATGGTTGCAACTGAATCGTATGTTCTTGTAGGAAGAGAAGTTCCAGAATCGTGGGATAAAACAATAGAAGAAGTTTTCAAAGTTCCAATTATCCGTATAACTGTTGCAGGAACTTCCCTATTAGGTACGTTTGTGGCTACAAACGGTGTAGAAATAATTGTTCCTTCAATAATATTTGAAAGAGAGGAAGATGTTCTTAAAGAAGCAGGAATAAAATACACTAAAATTAAAACAGATTTGACTTGTCTAGGAAATAATGTTGTTGCTTCGGAAAAAGGAAGTTTAATTAATCCTGATTTTGAAGATTCCGCTGTTGAAGAAATAGGAAAAGCATTTCCGGGCGAAGTTAAAAAATTTAAAATTTCAGAAAATCCAACTGTGGGTTCGTTTGTAGTACATAATGGAAAATTTGGATTAATTACACCAGATGTTTCAAATGAAAATGCAAAAATTGTTGAGATGCATCTTGGAATTCAATTAACTTCAGGAACTGTTGAGATGGGTGTTAGTCAAGTTCGTAGTGGTTTGGTTGCGAATAAAAATGGTTACATCATAGGAAATCATTCAGGTGGTCCTGAACTTGTTAATGCAGATAGAGCTCTAGGTTATTCAGAATGAATCAAGAAAAATTAATTCAATTGGAATTATTAAATCAACAACTAGCTGAAATAGAACAAAGTATTTTTATGTCTGAAGATCAATTATTACAATTGGAATCTGCTAAAGAAGCTTTGAAGAATTTAGAGAACAAAGATGATGAGGTTTTGATACCTTTAAGTTCAGGTATATTTATACCTGTGAGAAATGTTGACTTGAATAAAATTAAATTTTTAGTTGGTTCAAATGTTGTTGTTGATAAAACTTCTAAAGAAGCTATTGAGAAAATAACTGAATATGTTGAAGAAATTAAAAATCATAAATCTAAAAGTGTTGAGTTTTATGACAAAGTTTCTATGGAAGTTATAAAATTACAAAAGGAATTAGATGAGGTTGATGAGTGAAATTAATAATCTCGAAATTAAAAATTTATGAGGAATAAAAATGTTCAAATTTCTTAAAGATAAAATTAAAAAAACTGTTGAAAAATTTAGTTCTACTGTTGAAGAAGAAGCGGTTGAAGTTCAAGAAGAAGATTTGAATGTTGAAGAAAAAGAAATCTTACAGAATTCTGTGATCAGCGAATCAGAATCTGGTGAAGAAAAAGAAGAAAAAAAAGGTTTTTTCAAAAAAATATTTTCTAAGAAAGAAGCTGTTGAAGAAGTAACTGATGAAGATTTTGAAGAAGAATTTGATCAATCAAACGTTGAAGAAAAATTTGAGGATGAAGTTTCTGAAGAGATTAAAAAAGAAGAAATAACTCCTGATGAAAAAGTAAAAGAAGAGAAAGAAATAAAGAAAGAAATTGTTCCTGAGAAAACGGTTGAAGAAGAGATTGAACATAAAAAAGAGCCTGAAGTTATTGAAGAAAAAAAACCCGAAATAGAAACTACTGAAGAGAAAGTAGTGTCTGAAATATCGAAAAAAGATTTATCGAAGTCAGATGTTGTTGATGCTACCAAAAAGAAAAAAGGATTTTTTTCTAAAATAAAAGAAAAAATTGTTAAATTTAAACTTGATGATGAGAAATTTGAAGAATTATTCTGGGAATTTGAATTGGCTCTTTTAGAAAGTAATGTTGCGGTATCAGTTATTGAAAAGATAAAAGAAAACTTAAAGGAAAAATTAACTTCAGAAAATGTTTCTAAAAAAGGGATTGAAGAAGTTATATCTCAAACTCTTGGTGAAACTTTTGAACAAATCCTTTCAGTTCCGACTTTCGATTTGATTGAAAAAATTAAAACAAAAAAGCCATTTATAATTTCAATGATCGGTGTTAATGGTAGTGGTAAAACTACTAGTTTGGCAAAAATAATAAAACTTTTACAAAATAATAATTTGAGTGTTGTTGTAGCTGCTTCGGATACTTTTAGAGCTGCAGCAATTGATCAAATTGAAGAACACACAACTAAATTAGGTGTGAAATTAATTAAGCATGATTATAATGCTGACCCTGCTGCTGTGGCTTTTGATGCAATTAAACATGCAGAAGCTAAAGGTATTGATGTTGTTCTTATAGATACGGCAGGAAGATTACATTCTAATTCTAATCTTATGGATGAATTGAAAAAAGTTATTCGTGTATCAAAACCAGATCTCAAAATATTTGTTGGAGAATCAATTACTGGTAATGATTGTGTTGAACAAGCAACTGAATTTGATAATTTGGTTGGTATTGATGCAATTATTTTATCTAAAGCAGATGTTGATGAAAATGGTGGTGCTGCAATAAGTGTTTCGTATGTTACTCAAAAGCCCATTTTATTTTTGGGTGTTGGTCAAGGATATGATGACTTGATGAAATTTGATAAAAAAATAATTCTAGAACAACTCGGTTTTGAGTGAAGACTGTTTTAATAATAACAAACTTATATTTTCAACTATTTAACATATTATATTTCAAAGAAATATGCGGAGAGTAGGATTCAACCGAATGAAATGAGCGTTGTGCAGGAGTTTACGACTAGCACGTTCGAATATTGAACATAGTATATTTCAAAGAAATATGCGGAGAGTAGGATTCGAACCCACGTAGGTACTAAACCAATGCGGCCTAAACGCATCCCGTTTGACCACTCCGGCATCTCCGCAAGAATAGATTAAGAACCCATATAAGATTTATAAATGTTTCTTAGAAATATTGAACATAGTATATTTCAAAGAAATATGCGGAGAGAAAGTATTGTCACTTCGTTCGTCACTTTCTCTTTTAACTTTGAAACATATAGTTTAAACCTATCTGAGATAAATATAATGCGGAGAGAAAGATTCAACCGAATGAAATGAGCGTTGTGCAGGAGTTTACGACTAGCACGTTCGAATATTGAACATAGTATATTTCAAAGAAATATGCGGAGAGAAAGATTCGAACTCTCGTAGGCACTAAGCCAACACGGCCTTAACG
>CAYSFC010000032.1:0-8268 GCA_964430665.1 uncultured Methanosarcinales archaeon
AAGAAGTTCTTACTCGTACATAGTAACAAAATAGAAACATTTATAAATAGTGAATGTTTTTAGTTTGTTATTGGTGGGGAAATTCATATTCCTCGAGGTGCAGCGCAAGTTGTACAAAACAACGATACAAAGAAACTCGTTTATAGGGGGTCAAAAAAAATGTTTGGAAAAAAAATGATGAGTGTTTTAACACTTACAATAATGATAATGTCATTAGTTGTGGGATCTGTTTCCGCAGATAGTTTCGTTAACGTAGATATCGTAGATTTCGAAATTAATGGAAGAACTATGACTGAAGATAAAGTTTTAGAAGTAGAACTAGGAGATGTTCTAGAAATTGATATGGAAGTTATGTGTACAGCTGAAGTGGATGAAGCTATAAGTGATTATTGCGCTGAAGGAGTAGAAATTGGTGCAAGATTAGTTTATAAATATTCAGAGCACGATAACAATATAGCAGATTGGACAAACGATTTTAAACTACACAATGGTGTAACTGCTTTAAAATCATTAGAAGTTCAAGTGCCTTATGAAATGAACACAGATGAAATGTCATTACACATTTATGTGGCAGATCAACATGGTTCATACACACAAAAATACGATATTGATGTAGTTGGTGTAGACAATTCTGATGCAATCAGATTCGTTAAAACTCAACTAAATTATCCAGTTCTTAAAGCAGGAGAAATCAGATCAATCACTCCAAAAGTAGTTGTTAAAAACTATGGAACAGAAGATTTTGATGATGTTTACTTAACAGTAAGAATACCTGCATTAGGAGTTCAACAAGAACTTCAATCTATAGAATTAGATGCTGGAGAAGAAAGAGTATTCGAAGACTTATGGTTGAGAATTCCATCAGATGCAGAAGCAGGAGTATACACTGTTGAATATTTAGTTGAATTCGACAGATACGAAAATGTTGAAGCATTCGATAAATTAACTATTGAAGCTGGAGAAGAAACTTCTGAAACTGAAAACACTAAAACTGTTGTTACAGTTCCTGATACACAATCACTTGTAGTTGGTGGTGCTGGTGTTGCATACCCTGTTGTAATTGCAAATATGGGAAATGATGCAAAATCATACGTACTAACTGTTCAAGGTGTTGAATCTTGGGGAACTTCAAGAATTGATCCTGTTGCAACTATAGTTGTACCTGCAGGAGAAACTGTTACAGCTTTCTTATATGTTTCTGCAAACGAAAACGCAGTAGCTGGAGATAAAGTATTCCAATTAACTATCAACGATGGTAAGGAATCAAAACAAATACCTCTAACTGCAAATGTTGCTGAAGCTGAAGGAAATTGGGACGGATTGAAAACTGTTTTAGAAGTTGGTTTAATCGTATTAGTAATTATCTTAATCGTTATCGGATTAATTGTTGGATTCAACAAATTAAGAGGAAATGACGAAGAAGATGATGAAGATAAAACTTACTACTAAGTTTTTTTATTTTTTCTTTTTTATTGTTGATTAGTGCGTAAGTATCGTTGCACCTGAGTCACAATTCCCTGGGGGGAATAAATCAAAGAAATAAAACGTGTAAGAGAAAGTTCTCTTCACAATTTATTATATAAGAAGGTTAGAAGAATGAAGAAAATTACACTTAGCATATGTCTTTTTTTGATTATAATTTTATCTATGTCTTTCGTTTCTGCTGAGTTTGTTGTTTCTAATGAGGTTTCAAATAATGATTTAGTTGAAAGTAACATAGAAGTAGTTTATTTAGTTACAAACACAGATTTTGCAGCAACAGTTTCAAGTCAAAATATAAACATATGTCAATGCGATTCTTCTTCAAGTTATCTAACAATAACAAATGTCGGAACTTTGGCTTCCAGATATTCAATTTCAATAGATGAAGATTATGTTTCTCTTTCACAAAACACCGTAACGCTTTTACCAGGAGAATCTGCAAGAGTTAACATATTTTATCAAGCTTCTTGTTCAGCGTTATTCTCAGATAATGTTAAAATAAAAATAACATCTATCAACGGAGTTATTGGTGAAATAGATCAAAAAATCAATTTTATAAATTGTCAAAATTTAGCTGTAGCTTTCGAAGACAAAGAAATTGAACTAAATCCTTGCGAAACAGAAACATTTAAATTAAGAATTAAAAATTTAGGTAATTTCAATGAAGTTTACAAAATAAGTATTGAAGAACCTATGAATAAATATGTAACTTTAAATTATAATCAAGTTTCCATAGAAAAAAATTCTTTTGCAGACATAGATTTATTTTTTGCTCCAACATGCGACATGTATGGTGAATTACCTATTACTGCGCTAGTTGAAGCCGTTAACAATGGAAAAATATCTCTCATCACTAAAAATACAACAATAAATCAAAATTATATTTTCAACACAACATCAGAAGAAAATGAATTATTCGTATGTGAAGGCCAAGAATACGAAACTACTTTATTTTTAGAAAATTACAATAATTTTGAAAATGAATTTAATTTTAAAATAGACGCACCAAAATTTGTTCAATTCAAATTCCCTGAAATTGAAAATAAAGGTATGGCTAGCTCACTTATTTTATCAGAAGAATCTCAAACATCAATACCAATAATAATTAATGCTTCAAAAGAAAAAGAAGGAGAATACGAAATTAAAATAGAAACAACCTCTAAATTTGGAGATGTTACAAAAAACATAACAATACCTGTACATGTTCAAAACTGTTACGATCTTTCAATTGATGCAAACACAAAAAAATTAAAAATGTGTGGCAAAGACAGCTTAAATCACACAATCACAATCACAAACAAAGGAGTTAAAGAAACTCCTTTCAGTTTATATTACATTGGACCTAATTTTGCGGAGTTCAACGAAAGCGTCCTAACAATTGGTCCTCAAACAAGTCTAGATGTAGATTTAATTATGGACGACGTAAGAGATATAAATGAAAAATATCCTTTAACAATAGAACTTTATAGACAAGGAAACTTAGTTGATTCAACTAAATTCTCAACAGACATAACTACGGCACAAACTTGTTACAAAATAATTTTAAAAGATGCATATGTGGGAATCTTAGAAACAGAAGATTCATTCGAAGTTCAAGTTCAAAACAAAGGATTAAGATACGGAAAATATTTAGTTGAACTAACTTCAAGTCCAGACTATTTGTTCTTAGATGACAACGTTTTAACTCTAGGTTCAACAGCAAAAGATGAATTAACATTTAACATAAATCGGACCGAATTAAGAAATAACGCACAACAGTATCACAACAATTCAATTATAGGTATAACTGCAAAGCCAACAATAATATTCACTCATATAGATTCAAATACAAGATACTATCAATCATTTTTATTTGAAGTAAGAGATTATCCATTCTATCAAAAAGCTTTTGAGTATATTTACTCTCTATCAACTTGTTTATTAATATTTTTAACTTTAGTTCTCGCAACTTTAATTTGCGGAATAGTTTTACTTGTAAAAGGATTAAGAAAAAACAAAGTAAGAATGAAATTTAAATTCACAAAAATATTAGCAATAGTATTTTTAATTTTAATAATAATTTCAGGAGTATTTGTGTTCAATAATAACGAAATACCGTTCAATCTTCCTCTAAAATCAGATTCACAGTTAAATTTACACATGTATGAAAATACACAAAAAACAATAAATATAGAACCCTATTTTATTGACGAAGATGAAAACATAATTTTATATGGTGCAATATTTGATACGAACAACTCAAATTTCACTTACATTTTTAACAACTCAAATTTAACATTACTTCCAAAATTAAATTGGTTTGGAAATGAAACTTTCTCTGTTTCTGCAACAGATGATTATCTAGAAACTGCAATAAGCGAACCAATAACTATAAATGTGAAAAAAGTAAAAACATACAACAGTTTCGAAGAACTTTTCTCAGCATATTGTCCTTTCTTGAATTGGATTATGTTAATATTATTTTTACTTTCTTTAGTTCTATGTTTATCTTATAGAAAAATGACTAAAAAAGAACTACAAAAAGAAGAAAGAGATAAAAAACGAGAAGAAAAGAGAATAGAAAGAGAAAAACAAAAAGCATTGAAAGAAAAGCAAAATAAAAAAACAACAAAGACTAACAAGTCAAAAAACAAATAATGCTTGATAAAAATAAATAAATATTTATATTTTTTTAATCCAAGAAATTTCTTCAGAAGATAAATCAAATTCTTCAGCCAAATCTTTATTCTTTGAAATAGCTGTTCTCAATAACGGCAAAACATCTCTCATAACTCTTTTTGCAGAACTATGTGTTTTTTCAGCAATTTTAGCAACTATTGATTTTCGCTTAGCGTAAGTTATATTTGCTTGCCAATATTTTAATAGCCTTGTTGACTGATTATATTTAGGAGGAACTGAATATTTAACTTTTTTAGCAAGAGCAATACCTGCACTAAGTAATTGATAACAATAGACATAAAATCTATAATATTGCCATTTTCTAATTCTTCCAAAAAATCTGTCTGCTAAAGCTAATTCATCAAACGCCTTAGATAAATCTTCAACTTCCAAATATTCTTTAGGCATATTATAATCCAGCCACAAAAAAATTTTATCTAAATCTTCTTCAACATTATCATAAGCTCCCAAAACAACACTCATATCTTTTGATTTCAAAACTCTAGTCAAAGCATTAGCAATAGTATCTGTTCCAACTCTATTTGATATTTCTTCATCACCAATATCTGAAGATTGAATTAAAGCGTAATAAAAAACATCGTTAAGTGCAGCTCTTGCATCTCCAGCACATTCTCTTGCAATTTTTGAAATTAAATTAGAATCTAAATTTATATTTTCTTTATTAATAACATTATTTATTATAATCACAACATCACTAGATTTTAATTCACCAAAACAAACAGCCAAAGATGATTTTTTTATTGGAGCAACTTTTTTATCAAAAGCATTCATACCAGTTACAACAATTGGAAATTGAGATTTTTTAATATATTCTTCAATAACTTTAGCAGCCCCTCTATCTTTCATACCTGAAAGCCCATCAATTTCATCAAGAAGAATTATTTTTTTTCTTGCGAAAAGACTCATTTGTCCTGTTGCCTTAGATAAAAATTCATCCAAATTAGTTTTATTTCTAGCATCTGATGCATTCAATTCTAAAATATCATAATCATTTTCTTTAGCAAAAGCATAAATTGTTGAAGTTTTCCCAGAACCAATCGGACCATACAAAAATAAACCTGTGCCTTTTGTAAAATTCTTAAAAAATAAATTTACTTTATCTAAAGCTTTATCTTGACCAATTATTTCACTCATTTTTTGAGGTTTATTATTGAAAAAAGGTTCCATACCTATTAAAAAAAATTTAATATATAAAAATCTACCCATCCATTCATCACATTTATAAACAAAAAACAGTTCTTTTCTATTCATGATAATAGGAATTGTAGGTAAACCTAGTGTTGGAAAAAGCACTTTCTTCAAGGCAGCCACATTAGCAGATGTAGATATAGCTAATTACCCCTTCACAACCATAAAACCAAATCATGCAGTGGGTTTTGTAAAAATAAATGATGTTGCAAGAGAATTTGGTAAAGAAGCAAATCCAAGAATAGGATATGTCCAAGGAGAATATAGATTCGTAGCAGTTGATTTAATGGATGTAGCAGGTTTAGTTCCTGATGCACACAAAGGAGAAGGAATGGGCTCACAATTTCTCAACGACCTAAATCAAGCAGATGCCTTAATACACGTTATAGATGCAAGCGGTTCTGTAAATCAAAAAGGAGAAGCTGTAGAATCTGGAAGTTATGACCCTGCAAAAGACATAAAATTTTTAGAAGTTGAATTAGATTACTGGTATTTAGAAATAATGAAAAAAGGTTGGGAAAAGTTTGCAAGAACAATACAACAAGAAGGAAGAGAAATTCATAAAGCCCTTGGAAAACAATTAAGTGGATTAGGTGTAACTGAACGAATGGCTCAAGAATCCATAAAAAAATTAGATTTAGATAAATTACCTGCAAAAAACTGGACAGATAATCAAATGTATTCTTTAGCAAGAGAACTCAGGATTAGAACTAAACCTATGATTATAGTCGCAAATAAATGTGATACACCAATAGGGAAAGAAAATTATCAAAAATTAAGAGTTGATTTTCCTAATTACATAATAATTCCCTGTTCCTCTGAATCTGAACTAGCTTTAAGAGAAGCGAATAAAAAAGAACTAATAAATTATATTCCTGGAGAAAAAAGTTTCACCATAATGAAAAAAGGAGAGGAAGAACTTTCAGAAAATCAAAAAAATGCTCTTAAATTTATTCAAGAAAAAATATTATCTGTGTTTGCAGAAGGTACAGGAATTCAATCTGTTTTAAACACAATAGTTTTCGGAATTTTAAAATACAAAGCAATACATCCAGGAGGTGTTGGAAAACTCGAAGATAAAGATGGAAATGTTCTTCCAGATTGTTTTTTAATGCCTGAGAAAGCAACAGCTCTTGATTTCGCATACAGGTTGCATACTGATTTCGGTAAGAATTTCATTAAAGCAATAGATGTAAAGACTAAATTACCTATAGGTAAAGATCACATTTTAAAACATTTAGACATAGTTGAAATCATGTCTTCGAAATAATTTTCCCCAAATCTGGTGAAATATAAGCATAATTGAGATTATGAGTAATAAATAATCTTCGTCCCAACAGAAAGATATTTAAATAAAGGTATTCAATTAATTTAACATACAGGTGGTTCAAATAGCAAAATCAAGTTTTGATAAGGATTTTGATGATTATCTTAATCGTCGTTTAAAAAAGAGTTCAGATGAAGGTTTCTTTAAGAAGGTAGAATCTTTAATTCCTAAAGTAGGTTCAAGCAAAAAAAATGAATTTGTAGATGAAGATGTCGAAGAATATGATGCAGAACCAAAAAAATCATTCTTATCAAAAATATTTAGAAGATTTTACTCCTTTAACAATAGTGGAGATGTGGATGAAGTGGAAATTGAAGATGAATTGCCTGAAAACGTTAGAAAAGAAGTAGAAACAATTGAAGATGAAATTGAAACTGTGGATGAAGCAGTTGAAGAATTAGAAGAAAAAAGAGATGGTTTACTTCGAAGATTATTTAAACGTTTATTTGGAATAAATGATGAAGCTGTAGAAGAAGACATAGATGTTGATTTAGTTCGTTCTCAGATTGAACAAGCTAATTCTGATTTAAAAGATGAAACAAGAATTGTTTTAAAATCAGTACACAAATGGCTAAGTAAATTACCTCGAGAACAAATTGATTCATTCAGACGATCTCCTGATTTCATAAAATACAAAGAACTTCTCGAAAAATATGATTTAATTAGAAAAGATTAATTTTTTAAATTTTAATTTAACTACCTTTTCTCTATTTTTCTCAAAAAGTAACGCTTATAAACAATTTAGTGTTTCTTAGATTTACTCATACGGGGGCGTAGTATAACCTGGCTAGAATAGCCGGCTCCAGAGATGGAGCGATGAGTTGCAGAAATTCTGTAACAATGATTATTTGGTTGCGGTCTGTTGAAGCGCATTGCTTCATAGAAGATACCGGCTGATTTGGGTTCGAATCCCAACGTCCCCATTCATTCTTCATGGTGAGTTGTGCTTCGAACGTCTTCAAAATCAAAGATTTTTCGAGTTACGTTCGCTTCGCTCGTAACAATCCCAACATCCCCACCTTTCTCACAAATTATTAAAATATTCATTTATTTCTTTAGAATTCTTCAGAACCACAAAATTTACCTTATGTTTTTTAATGTTAAACATATGTTCATGATATCTGCCTTTCTTCGTCTTATATTTTGTAGTCATATAAAACATCATATACATATTGTACAGATTTGTCTTTTTATCTTTATGTTTAAACCAACGCTTAATAAGTCTCCACCAAAGAATTGTCCAATGAACATCTAATAAAACAACTTCATCAGCATTAGCAAAAATTTCCTCAACAAATGAATTAAATACTCCTTCAATGACCCAAATTTTATTTTTCTTAAGAATTGTTGAAACTTTTTGAATTCTTTCATCCATACTTCTTTTATCAGTATATTTTTTCTTCCAAAAAACATTATCCAAATCAAAGTGAGGGATTTTGAATTTATAAGAAATTTTTTTAGCTAGAGTTGATTTACCACAACCACTAGCCCCAATAATAAATATTTTCATCTTTAGCCGAACATTTGTAAGTGTTCTTTATTATTAAATTCCTCTTCTCTAAGAACACTTTCATGAGCTTCCAAGAAATCAT
>CAYSFC010000033.1:0-8248 GCA_964430665.1 uncultured Methanosarcinales archaeon
TTATTATTAAATTCCTCTTCTCTAAGAACACTTTCATGAGCTTCCAAGAAATCATCTAAAATTACGTTTGTTTTATTTTTTCTTATTGCAGCATAACCTGCTTCAGTACAAACTGATTTTAGTTCAGAACCACTCATTCCTAAACAAGTTTTAGAGAATTTTTTCAATATTTCATTCGCTGTTTTTTCCGAAGCTTTCAAAAGTAAATCTGATGAAAATAGGTTTTTAGTCTTCAAAATTAAATAATGTTCTTTATCTTTTTTCGAAAATTTGATGTTCTTTTCTACAAATCCATCACTCATTTTAATTAAATCACTTAATAAAATATGTTGTTTTGAATTTTTATCAGCATTTTCAATCTCAATTAATACTTTCCAAAAATCTTTATTTTTTAACAAAGTTTTTGTTTTATTTACGGATTTTTCTGAATCCATCTCCTTTTTTAATTCTAAATTTAGTTTTTTTAATTCAGATTCTCTGGAAGTTATATTTTCTTGATTCTTCTTTATTTTCAATTCTATTTTTTTTAATTTTGTATCATTAGCTTCCTTTTCAGATTCCTTATTTTTGATTTTTTTATTCAAATCATTGATTTGGTATTTATATTGTATATTCTGTTCAGCATTTTCTGTTTTTGTGATGTTCTTTTCAATGTTTTTTATTTCAGATATAAATTTGTTTTTTTGTTTTACATTTATTGCATTTTCTTCTTCCTTTTCCTTCTCTTCTTTCTTCAAAACATTAATATCTTTTTTTATTTCAGAAATACATTTTATTTCTTTTTCTAATAGTTCTTTAAGCTTAACTATTTTATTATTTATTTTATTTAATTCTTCTATTATTTTCTCTTCAATTAAAAGTAATATATTTTTGGACAAAAGAGTTCCCCTCATAGTCATTTTCTTAGTATGAATTTTTAGAATCTGTATAACTCCTTCTTCATCAGGAGCACCAACTTCAATATGTCTATCTAACCTTCCAGATCTAAGTATAGCGGGATCTAGAATATCTTTTCTGTTTGTACAACCTATAATTTTAACATCGCCTAATGGTTTAAAACCATCAATTTCAGCCAACAACTGCATAAAAGTTCTTTGAACTTCTCTTTCTCCACTAGTTCCAAGTTCAATTCTTCTAGCAGCCATAGAATCTAATTCATCAATAAATATAATTGAAGGAGATTTTTGTTTAGCTAAATCAAAAATATCTTTAACAAGTTTTGCACCTTCTCCAATGAATTTTTGTACGAGTTCACTTCCAACAACTTGAATAAATGTTGAATTCGTACTCTTAGCAACAGCTTTTGCAAGTAATGTTTTTCCTGTTCCCGGAGGACCATGTAATAATATCCCTTTAGGAGGTTCAATTCCAACCTTTTTAAAAAGTTCAGGTTTTTTCAGGGGCAATTCAATAACTTCTCTAACTAATTCACACTCCTTTTTTAAACCACCAATATCTTTCCAAGAAATGTTTGGTTTCTCAACTATTACAAACTGTTCAACATTAAATTTTCTATTAGATTCAACTTTATCAATTATAGTAAGATTTTTTTGTTCAACAAGAACACTATCTCCTGGCAATATTTCTTCTTTCATATCCGCCCTATTAACAAAAAACTTATTTCCATTAGGCATAGAAATAACTGCATGAAATTCATCAACAACTTCAACAACTTCTGCAATCAATAAAGCAGGCATTCTATATCTATCTACTTCTTGCTTCAATTGAGAAATTGTTTCTCTCAAAAGCTTGTTTTCATGTTCTATTTCATTCTCATCTCTACTAAATGAGAAAGGACTAACATCTATTGAATCTCTTGCCATATGTTCTTGAAATAAAAAATAGTATTTAAATATAACGGAATAATTCCAAATGTATGAAAATAGCACATAGCGTCTTTATACGTGTTTTAGAGAACGAAATAGATTTTAATACAGATAATTTCGTAAATCTTTTGAAATTACTACTTCCAGAAAGTTTAATCCAAATATTTGAAGAAGAAAACAAAGAAAACATTTTAAAAAAACTTGAAAAAGAAAAATGTGATTTTGAAATCGAAGAAATAAAATCTAAAGATGCATTAAAAGTAAGTTCTTCCAAAGCAGAATTAATTGATGGTGTAGATTTGGTTCGAGTCGATTTTTCTATAAAAAAAGAAAAAAACATAAATGAATTTATTCAAAACCTCAAATCAAATCTCGGAAAAGAGAATATTCAAAAAATATTATCTGAAGAAAATCGAGTCGATGATGATTGCAACTTATATATTCGTTTAGATAAAAAAGAATTACAGAACGGAAATTTTCTTCTTACAGACAAAGGTAATTGTTTTCACATAAGAATAAAACTTGCTGCATATCCTAATAAAAAAGAAAACGCATTAAAAATTGTAAAAGAAATTTTCAAAATCAATTAATCTTATATATTACCAACAATTAAATCCTTTATGAACAACCTAGAAAAGGTTAATATTATAATTAAACTAAATTGGCCAAACGCCAAAAAACATTCTATTTCTGAGTTTACTGAAGGTTTCAATAATCACACTTATGATGTAAATATAGATGGTTCAGAATTTGTTATAAAATTAATAAAAAATAGTTCTTGTTCATTTTTAAAACACAAAATTTTTACAGAATTAGTCAAAGATAAAAATATAAATGTAGTTAAAATTATAAATTACGATTTAAACAACAAGCAAATAGTTAAACCATATATAATCACAGAAAAATTAGAAGGAATTTCCTTAGAATCTGAATTCAATTCTCTCAATAACAAAGAAGAACTTTTTGAACAAATAGGGGAATTATATGGAAAAATACATTCTATAAAGTTCGAAAAATATGGTGATCTAAACTTAGATCTTAATACAATTAATGCCTACAAAGATTGGTATGAAAAACAATGCCACGAAGTTGAAAAAATCTTAGCCAAAATAGAAAATAAAAACTTATTGGAGACTAAATTAATTCAAAATATTAAAAATTATTTTGAAGAACATAAACATTCACTAAAATACGAATCCAATCCTTGTCTCGTACATGGAGATGCAGCTTTTTCAAACATAATCATAAAAAAAGAAAATAATAAGTATGTTTTGAATGGAATTATAGATTTTGAATTCCTATCTTCTGGTGGAATGATTATGGATTTATTTAATAGTGTCAAATATTTCAAAGAAAAGTATAAATACAAACAACATATAGCAAAAGGTCACCAAAAATATTCCGAACTTCCTGACCACTGGGAAGAGTTAGCAAAATTTTATTATTGGAAAAATATAATTGAACAAATTTCAGTTTCAGATGAATTGCATTGGAGAAATCTTGATAAAAAACAAAACGAAGAAAGACAAAATAAACTCAAAAATAGAAATATATCTAAGTTAAAAGAACTTTTCTAAATGAATTTTTCTTCTTCATCAGATTTGTTATCTTTGTCGTCTTTTATTGCATTTGGACTTGACCCACCATGCCAAGTAAATCTGGGCTTGACCCGCATAGGATACATTTTCTCATTATTATCATCGAAAAGAATACCTGCACCTTTAACCCTTGGTAATTTATCTGTTTCTGCAACTAAACCAGTTCTCATATAAGATTGCATCAACAACCCCAACGCATCAACATCTATTTTAGCAGTAATCCTATGAGATAAAACAATATCTGATTGAGTCATAACATCAGTATGAATTTTTCCAGGCTGTTGTGTTGCTAAAATTAATGATAATCCAGGTTGTCTACCTTCTCTAAGTATAGTTATTAAAGCATCACTCGAAGCAACTTTACCTTCTTTAGGTAAAAATTCGTGAGCCTCATCTATCACTAACCAAACCAAAGGCATATCTTGTTTTTTAACAACATCTTTAGAAAAGAAATTAGTTGCACTAGTAACTGAATCAAATTCTTCTCCTTTTCTAGCTTCCATTCTTTGAATAAATAATCTTTGACCAATAAGACCTACCATCAAAGCTTTAACATCCCATCCGCCAGGCATAGTTGCATAACAAGAAACATCCAAAACCGAAATTTGACCTCCTTTAGCGATTTCTGCAAGCGGCGTGCCGTGGTCCGAGAACACACCCCAGTTTTCAGCAATTTTCATCATAGATATAACGGCGTCTTTCGTTTCATTATCTGATTCTTCATTTTCCTTAATTTTATTCAACATATCTTTAATGTTGTATTTTTTACCACTATTTTTTAATTCTAAAACAACATCCGAAATTAATATACCTTCAGGAGAATATTTATCTATTTTAAACGCATTACACCAATCATCTTGATCAATTTCAGATGGTGCTAAAGTAAAAGGAATATCTGTAGGAATGCCTTCTTTTTTATAAATTTCATAATATTTCTCAGGAGTAAATATTTTAACAGGTATTGAATGTGGCTTCAAACCCCACTCTTCCAACAATATCTTATCTTCTTGATTAGGATATTTCATTGTCCAATAAATACCCATAGTGTCAAGTAAAATAACAGATAAATTATTTTTAATAGCTTCTTCCAAAAGATCAAAACCCTCTGCAATAGTACCCATAGTATATGATTTACCTGATCCTCTCTTACCACATATAAACATAACATGAGCGCCCGCGACATCCATATATATCTTATTAGATAATGCAGTAGTTTGGCCCATAGAAATATAGTGTTTACCCAGTAATATCGTTCCTTTTAAACCCCATTTTTTCAAATCAGATTTACTTCGTCCCACAACAATTTCATCCATAACCAAAATGTAAGACCATATATTTAAATAATTTACTTAATTATGGTAAAGTTTAAAAGAAGATAAAAATTTCATAAATTATAATATTTATTATATATTTGGAGGTTATTTACATGGAAGATAAAAAATCAAAAAAGAAAACAACACATTCTAGCAAATCAACAAAAAAAGCAAGAATAGTTCATAAAAAAAAGAAACAAATTAATTTTATAACTCCTTTGTTAGTTATAGTAGCAATAATTCTTGTAATTTGGGGAATTTCTGTTTTTCCAGACATTATTTCAAAAGATAATTCAGACATCTTAGTAATAGTTGAAGGTGAACAAATTACTTCAGAAGATTTAGATTTAAATTGGGATGCAATACCAATCGATATGAAATTAAGTTTGACTAAAGAACAAGTTTTAGAAGAATTAATTAACGAAAAATTATTACTTTTAGATGCAGAAAATAAAGGTTTCTCAACAACAGATGAAGAAGTGGACCTTTTTGTTCAAGAACAATTAGCATCCTTAGGAATGAATGAAGATGATTTTAAAATGTTAATAGAACAACAAGGTATGAACATATCTGAAGTAAAAGAAATTTACAAAAAACAATTAACAATTTCAAAATTATTTGAAGACATTTCAGAAGATGAATTAAACATAACAGAAGAAGAAATTAAAGCATATTATGATGCAAACCAAGAATCATTCTATCAAAAAGAATCGGTGACTGTTAAACACATATTAATAGAGATTAACGAATTAATTAATGAAACAGTTGCTCTTGAGAAATCAGAATCGGTTCTTCAAATGTTCTCTAACGGAACTGATTTTTGCGAATTAGTTCAAAATTATAGTGCAGATTTAGCAAGTGCAGATTCATGTGGAGAATATACATTCAGTGAAGGATATATGGTGCCTGAGTTCGAAGAAGCTGCTTTTGAAATGAACGTTGGCGAAGTTAGAAATGTTAAAACTGAATACGGATATCATATAATTCTTAAAACAAGAACAGAAGATGCAAAACAACTTTCATTAGATGATGAAGTTGATTTAGAAACAAATGTCATTGTTGTTTCTGATTTAATAAAACAATTGTTGATGGAAGAAAAAGCAGCAACAATTTGGGAAACATATGTTAACAAATTAAGACAAAATGCAGATATAGAATATATGAATCCAATTTCAACAGAAATAGAAGAAAACACATCCGATGAAAATATAGAAAGTTTTGCTCAATGCTTAACTGACAAAGGAATCAAAATGTATGGTGCATATTGGTGTTCACATTGTAATACGCAAAAAGAAGACTTCGGAGAAGCAGTTAAATACATAAATTATGTTGAATGTGATGAAAGTGGAGAAAATTCACAAGTAGAATTATGTCAAGAAGCAGGAATTCAAGGTTTTCCTACTTGGGTAATCGATGGTGAACAATATCCCGGACATCAAACGTTTAAGCGTCTTTCAGAGCTTAGTGGATGTGAACTTTAAGTTCATCACTACGTAGTTGTAAATAGATAAGTTTATATATAACTACATAATCATAATAATGTGTGTAAATGGGTCCTGTTGGAGCTGGTTAAGTTAACCTTTGCTATGATAAAACAGCCACTCTTACATACTACAGCCTAGCACGAGAGTACTCAAGGGAGCTTACGGCAAAGCCAAGCCAGGATCTTGGGAGTTAGTGTCCATAGGCAACATTCCCTTTAAGGGATTCATATTCATAAAATCATTATCGCTTTTATTAAGAAGGGCGTGTAAAATCTGCGTCAAGAGATGCAGTAAAGGTATAATACCTTTTGCGACACATATGTCGGTCCTATAAGGACGTTGTGGGCAACCCACAGATATAGAATATCAAAATCACAAAGAGGCCTTAAAACGCTTCAAATCACTTACAAATGCAAAATTACAAAAGAAAAATTTAACACAAACAACAGTAAATGTAAAAAGAGTTATTTAATTGTAATTTAGGCAAATTTAAGTGCTTGTGCTTATTCTATATTAGTATGATTTGATGAATTTATTAAAAATATAACAAGAGGTAAATAAAATGGCTAAAATAGCACAAATATCATCAAAATATATAATTCATGCTTCAATCAATATTGAAGGTGTAGTAGACAAACCAGACGTTATCGGAGCAATATTCGGTCAAACCGAAGGTTTATTAGGTGAAGACTTAGAATTAAGAGAACTTCAAAAATCAGGACGTATAGGACGTATAGAAGTTAATTCCGACGTAAAAAGTGGAAAAACAACTGGAGAGATCATAATTCCTAGTTCATTAGATAAGGCTGAAACAGCAATAATCGGTGCTGCTCTTGAAATAATACAGCGAATTGGACCTTGTAATGCAAAAATACATGTTTCTAACATAGAAGATATAAGAATTTCAAAACGTAAATTTGTAATTGATAGAGCAAAAGCACTATTAAGAAATCTAATTGATGGGGTAATGCCTGATTCACAAGAATTGGCTGACGAAGTTGCTCATTCCGTTCGTGTAATGGAATTAAGAGAATTTGGTAAAGAAAGACTTGCAGCAGGACCAACTATTGAAGATTCTGATGAAATAATACTAGTAGAAGGAAGAGCAGACGTAATTAACCTTTTAAAATATGGTTTCAAAAACGCAATTGCAATAGGTGGAACAGGAGTTCCTCAAACAATAATCGATCTTTGTAAACAAAAAATAGTAACTGTTTTTACTGATGGAGATAGAGGAGGAGATCTAATAATAAAAGAACTTACAAGTTCTACAGAAATTGATTTCGTTGTAAAAGCTCCAGATGGTAAAGAGGTTGAAGAATTACAGAAAAAAGAAATACATAAAGCTTTAAGAGGAAAAATGACTATAGAACAATTTACTCTTGAACAAAGCGAAACTAGACCAAGACAAAATAGTCAAAATAATAATAGTAATTCTAGACGAGATGATAAAAGAAAACCTTCTCCAAGAGAACAAAATACTAAAAGCAGTTCTTCAAGACCAGTACCACAAAGAAAAACTAAATCAAATGAAGCAACAGATGTTGAGAAAGAAACTTTCAATAAAATGCTAGAAGATTTAATTGGTTCTAGAGGAGCTTATATTTTAGATAAAAGTCTAAACATTCTTGGAAAAATTCCTGTTAGCGAACTGGAAAACACTATTAAAAGTTTAAGCAACACAATATATGCGGTTGTTTTTGATGGTAATATTGAAAAAGATCTTTTAGACATAAGTGAGAAAAGTAATGTTTCATATCTAGTTGGAATGTCTTCAAAAATAACAGCAACTGGAAAAACAACAATATTAACTCCAGATCAACTCCAATAAATTTATTTTTTTATATAATTATTTAAATGAAACAACATTTCATAATGATAGTGCACATAATGATCGTGTGAACACCCAATGAAGCTAACGCTAGTGATTAACGGATGTAACTAGAGAATGTGTACTACTTTTTTCTGCATTCAGCGTTCAGAACACAGTTAGGCAGTTAAGGTCATTCAGCGAATCAGTGAACAGA
>CAYSFC010000034.1:0-8155 GCA_964430665.1 uncultured Methanosarcinales archaeon
ACAGGAAAATGGTTTTTTAATATATTTAGTAATACAAACTATAATTATGATAATGTAGATGATTTTGTTCAATATCCTCAAACTGAAGATTATTATGCAAATATTAATCCTTACGAAGATTATTATGTTGCAAATCTATCTGATTTAACTATTGAGCCAGAATATTGTTGTGTTTTAGACAAATGCAAAGAATGTTGTAATGGAATTGAATGTATGTATGATTATGAATCATATCCTATTATTTTTATTCATGGTTTAGCATTTCAAGGAATACAGAATCCATTATATGTATCATATTCTGTAGATCCTTTTAATAAAATTATAGATAGTCTTAAAGAAGAAGGATTTCTTTATGCGGGAGCAATTACTCCTACTTATGATTATGATTTGTCAGATAAATTTTCAGAATCAGGTTTACCTATTTTAATTAAAGGGAGTTATTACACAGGTTTGTTTGACAACGAAGGTAAACTTATAGGAAGAACAGAAACTTCAGAAAGTATAAAAACATATGCCCAAAGACTGGAAGAAGTTATTCGTGTGGTTAAAATTAAAACTAATAGAGATAAAGTTATAATTATTTCACATTGTATGGGAGGATTAGTTGCTAGAGAATATTTAAATCAATTTGGTTCTCAAGATTTAGATAAATTAATTATGATTGGGACTCCTAATAAAGGCATATTTGATGAAGTAGCAAAAAATTGTTATCTCTCAGGAGAAATAGAATGTGAAGAAATGCTTCCAGACAGCTATTTACTAAATAATCTTAACAATGAACAAACATTATATTCGGATTTGTATGATACCAAAATGTATACTATCCGAGGCACAGGATGTATTACTTCTGGTTATGATGGTGACGGAGTTGTTCGAAGTGAAAGTGTGATTTTAGAAGGGGCTAAAAACTACGAGGTTAGAGGGGAATGTGAATATTATTTCGATCTTGGAATAATTCCAACTCAATTTCATAGTTCTCTTTTAGATCCTGAATTACATCCAGAAACTCTAGAAATAATAAAAACTATATTGAAGGATGAAGAATATTATTCTTAAATCACTCAGAATTATTTTTCTTCTTCCTGATGTGGTTTCATAGTTGGGAAGAATATTATTTTTCTGCCAAGACTATAGGCGTAGTAAGCGAGTTTTCGTTTCACTCAACTCACTGAAAATTATTTTTCTTCTTCCTGATGTGGTTTCATAGTTGGGAAGAATATTATATCTCTTATAGATTCTTGGCCTAGTAATAACATTATCATTCTATCTATTCCTATTCCTATTCCACCAGCAGGAGGCATACCTGTTTCAATCGCATCTAAGAAAGATTCATCTAAAGGGTTTGCTTCTTCATTACCTGCAGTTAATTGTCTTTGTTGGTCTTCTAAAAGTTCTCTTTGGATTAAAGGATTATTTAATTCAGAGTAAATATTTGCGAGTTCCATTCCCATAGACATTGGTTCTGTTCTTTCAATTAATCTGTCATCTTTATTATCTCTAAGTCCTTTGCATAAAGGAGTGCTTTCTCTTGGATGATCTATTATGAATGTTGGATTTGTAAATTTATCTTCACATAAACCTTCAAAAATTGCTTGGATTAAATTTCCCCAATTAAGTTCTTTATCAAAATCTAAATTATTTTTATTAATAAATTCATTTAATTCATCTACACTCATATTACTTGCATCAATTCCTGCGTATTCTTCTATCGCATCAAGCATAGTTATTCTTTGCCAAGGAGCTTTTACATCAACTTCTACACCTTTAAAATTAATTTTTGTTGTACCTAGAACTTTTTTCGCAACATACTCGTACATTCCTTCCATAAGTTCCATCATGTCATTATAGTCAGCGTATGCTTGATAAGCTTCAAGCATTGTGAATTCTGGATTGTGAGTTGTATCTATACTCTCGTTTCTAAAATTTTTATTTATGTCATAGATTTTTTCAAATCCACCAACAAGTAATTTTTTTAAATATAATTCTGGGCTGACTCTCAAATACATATCAAAATTTAGATCGTTATGATGTGTGGTAAATGGTTTAGCAGCTGCACCACCATATTGTTCTTGTAATATTGGCATTTCTACTTCTAAGAATCCTTTTTCAGCCATATACTCTCTAATTGCTTTCATCATGAGCAATCTTTTTTTGAAAATTTCTTTTGATTCTGGATTCATAATTAAATCCAAATGTCTTTTTCTATAACGTAATTCTACATCTTTTATACCATGGAATTTTTCTGGTAATGGTTTTATTGATTTTGAAAGTAAATCTATTTCTTCTGCATAAATTGAAATTTCTCCTGTCTTTGTGGTGAAAATTTTCCCTTTAACTCCAATTATATCTCCAATGTCTAATTTTTTTAGAAGGGAATATTTTTCTTCTCCAATGTCATCGCTTCTAATATATGCTTGTATTTGACCTTCATCATCTTGAAGTGTTACAAAAGAAGCTTTTCCCATACGTCTAAATAACATAATTCTTCCAGCAACGGATTCGTTTTTTTCTGTTTTAGATTCTGGAGTCAAATCTTTATTTTCTTCTTTAATTTGTTTAGAATGTTTTGTGATTTGATAACTATGCGGATATGGATTTATACCCATTTCTTTTAATTCTTCCAACTTTTTTAATCTTTCTTCAATAATTTGGTCTTCTGCCATTATACGCTTAGTATTGGAACCACATTTATAAATTTAATTATAAGTAAAATTTATAAAAAAGAAAGGATTATCCTTATTATGAGTGGTTTAGTAAAGAAAGTAATTTTGCTTGGAGCTTTAATATCAAATACGCTTCTTTTAAGTCAAAATGCAATTGGTGAAAAAATTTCTTCTGAATCTAAATTCGAAAATAATACTCAGATTCAAGATTCTGTAAAAGTTGAAAACCCTATTTATAAATACGATGTTTGTTTTGGAGTATTTGATTCAAGTTCGGCCTATAAACGAATTGGGGAAGTTGATCCTAAATTACCTTTAGCATTGCAAGGAAACATGGGTATATATAATTATGAAGAAAAATATTATGTTGTTCTTAACGTTAATACTTCTTTAAAAAGTGCAGAAAAAATAATTAACTCATATAGAGGTCTTGGAGTTTGTACTTTGATGGAAAATGTGGATATAGATCATATGGATAATGAAAGTACGTATATGGTTATTGACTTATCTAGGGAATCTTTTGTTAAAACATATTTAAACCCATCAAATAATAATGAAGTTAAAGAATTATTCAAAAAATATGCTAAAGCAAGAAGAGATAAATATATTAAAATGGATTCTGAATTTATTAGAGATAGTTATTTTAGTGAAAAGAAAGAAAGAAAATAATTTAATTATTCGTCTAATAATTTTTGAATGAATTCTTCTTTTTTATCGTTAGGTATAACTGCTCCAGCTGCATTTGGATGTCCACCAGAAGTTCCACCTAACTGAGAAATTATTTTTTCTAAAACTTCAGATAAATCCCAATCAGTTTTGTCGTGGCTTGCTCTTAATGAAATTTTTACTGTTTCTTCTGTATTATAAGCAATACCGCAAATTATTATATTTGGATCGTAATGTCTGTTTCTCGCAATTATTGAACAGATTACACCTATTAGATTTGAATTGATTTTATCTTCAGCATCAAATATAACTAAATTGTTTGATAGTATTAATTTATTTTCGTCTTTGTATTTATTAAATAATTCTAATGCAGTTCTTATTTCTGATTTATATATTCTTAAATTCATAACTGCTTTTTCTTGAGCTTCTTCGTTTCCTTTTAGTGCATCTATTGCAGTTCTAAAATCTTCTAGTCTTCCACAGGAATTTATTATTGTAGCACATTCTCTTGCAATTTTTAATTCTCTTTTTTGAAATTTATTAAAAATATATGTGTTTACAGTTATTTCTTCTGGATTAACTTCTGATTTTAAATTTAATATTTCTTCTGTTATTAAATCTTTTTCATATTCTTTTAAATTAAACCATTTTCTTGGTTTGTTGTTCCAATGAGTTGGAATTCTTAAATTTCTTAAAAATGCAAGAGCTCCTTTATAGTTATTAGTTATTCCAGGTATGTTTATATCTGAAGAATATTCTAATATTTTAACTAAAGGTCTTGAATTTTTTCCATATAATCTTAATTCTTTTTTTGTAGATACTTGTTTTTGGATTAAAGCATGTTGAAGTATGATGTTATTTAATTCTTTGAAACCGTTGTTTTCTTGGGTGTCTCCTATTGCCCCAAGTACTGCTAAAAATGCTGAATCTTTGTTTTCTCTATCCATGCCTTGAGCAAAAAAATAAGTAACTCCTGAACCAGAAATTAATTTTTCCTCATCTAATCCATAGATGTGTGGATTTAAATGAATTATATTTGGTTTGTTTTCTACATTTGGTCTGTGATGATCTAAAACTATTATGTTTTTATCTTCTAAAGTATTTATTAAATCCATTGTAGAAGAACCAATATCTGCAAATATAAAATTGGAATGTTGTTCTGAAATATTTGATAAAAAAATTGGATCTATTTGTTGAACATTTATTGTTTTGTAAGAAATGTTTTTTCTTTCAAAGGCTTTTTCTAAAATTGCTGTACTACAAATACCGTCTGTGTCATGATGTGCAATTATACAAACTTCAGTCTCTGGATTGAAATTGGAGCCTGCTTCTTTAACTAATTCTATAAATTGATTCATTTTAAAGAAAAAATATAGTATGTTTATTCAACATACATCTTTATTTGACTTGGATTGTATTTCCAATCTTTGTCAATTTTTCCTACACGTTTGTAATATTTTACTAAACGTAGTATTTTAGATTCAGTTAATTGAAGTCCTCTTTTTGCAGGAACATCTTTATGATTTGTTTCAAGATGTAATTTTATTGCAAGAACTTTTTTCAACAAATTCATCAAATCTTCTGGTAGAGATTTTGAAAGCTTTCTCTCATCCATTATTTCAGTTATTGATTTTTTTGTTATTATTTTAACGTCAGGAATACCATATTCATCTCTTAAATAAAGACCAATTAAACTTGGTGATTTTCCTTCCTTTGCTAATTTTACAACTAGAAGTTCAACTTCCTTTCCTGAGTACTGTAACCAAGAAGGTGCTGTTTTTTCAGCAGGTTTAGTACTACCTGATTTTCCTTTTTTTCGACTATACATTCGTGCCATTTTTGTCACCAAAGTATGTTATACATACATTAATTATGAGTTCGCTTAATTCCGATAGGTATGACTCCTTTGTCAAACTCCATTTTTGCGATTTCGATGGGATTAAATTTAATCTCTTCTAACTGTTTTTGAGTTAGTTTAAGTTTGGACATAGCTCCTTGAGATAATTGTAATGCTCTTGCACCAATTATTCTTGCTTTTTCATATGAAGTTACTCCAATTTGATCAATTGAAATCTCGAACTCATCTACTTTGTTTGAATCTGCCATTTTTAATACCCTATATTGAACTCAGGATTTAAAGAGTTTTGATTTATTTATATACTTAACGCTTTATATTTGGACAATTTGGAATAATAAATATGTGTTTAGTGATTTTAATCATATTTTCCATTTCTATTTAAACGACCCATATAATCATCTGCGTTTAAATCTAAACTATCAATATGATCAAAGATGTTGTATGTTATTACATCGTCTTTAAACATGATTGCATTATCTGTACCTATTTCAGAATTAGAATTAGTTAATAATTCTTCTTTTAAAAGTTCATCAATAGAAATAAATAACATTGGTAAGGGTAATTGATTTACAGGTATTGTAAATTTTTGATTGTTTCTTATATCGAAAGTATCGTTTTCTTCATCGTAAATTGTTTCAAAAAAATTGTAAACTCCTTTTTTATGTTCTAAATGAACCATCCAACTATATCCTTCAGCATCGCCAAATTCTGCACAAGGAGTATTTTTACTTAATTTTGTTGTTTTTGAGGGGATGTAATGATTTTTTATTATTGCTTTTTTATACATATCAAAAGTTGCGAAATTAATTTTATTTATAAAAGCTTTCACAACGCCATTTATAGGCAGGAAATATGTCAATTACTGCATTTATAGGTGCATAATTTGAAACTATTTCTTTTGGAACCCAATAAAGTAAAGAGCCGAAATCTTTTGTTTTGGATAAATAATGTAGCGCAAATGGTGCTTTTATTAGAGCAATTTCTGTAAATGAAAGTGTGTAACCTATACTTTCTAAATTCTTACTTCCAGAGGCTATGAGGGCAAAACTTAAAGGTCCTGTTATTAAGTCAATCTTATCCACTAAAGAGGCTAGATTAAGTAAATTTGAGTTTTTAAGCATGTTATTTTACATTTAAATATGATTTTAAATATTCTTAGAGAAAATTCGTTTTATTTTTGATAATTACTACTTTAAAGTAGCGAAAGATTTATATATGAGATAAGACTAATAATAGTATGGTTTCAGACTTAGTGAAAAAAATAGGTTTGGTTGTTCTTTTAGGTGCTTTTAGTGCAAACACTATGGGAGACACATATTCTAATTATATAACTAGTCGAAATGGTATTAAAGTTAATGGACATATAACAAAAGAAAATTCTCAGTGGAAATTAAAAGGATTGAATGTTAAAGGAAATTTTAATGTTGGTGATGTTAAAAAAAGTTTCTCAGATAAAACAAAATCACTTCAAATTCCTACTTATTTATTACCAACTTTAAAAAAATTAGCTGTTTTAAAATATAATCATGAAAATGTGTTTAATGAAACTTATTTATCAAAAAATGGTAATCTTGTTGCTAAAGGAAAAAAATATCCTGGACACAAAAGATTAGATGAAAAATATGTTAAAGAATTCTATTCAAACATGAGTATTACTTATGGAGATGGAAAATCCATAGATGAAAATACAATATATGAGTTTATTAATAATTATAAACTAGGGAATAAAGATAATCGTCCTATAAGGAAATATGTATCTAGAGAATTTAAAATTAGCAAGTAAAATTACAAGAAGTTGAATTTACTTGTTCTGTGAATAGTTTTCCTTTTATCTGTAATTCTGAATCAAGAATTTGTGCAAGAATATCTCCTTCTTTATTTTTTATTTTTATGCAAGAATCACAATCTTCTAGATTGGAATTTTGAATTACTTTTGGAGAAATTAAATGTCCTGTCTGAAGAATTTTGATTTGTGGATTAAATTCAAATTTCTTTTCACAGTTATTAGAGATATTATTACATAAAGAATTTTTAGACCAAGCATTTCCAAATTCATCTATTATGAATAGAAGATTATTTGATTTGTCTTTTATTTGAAAAGATCCTCCTTCTATTTTTATCCACGCTGAATTATTTTGATTTACGGCACAAATATATTTGTCATTATATAGACTTCCAATGGGCAAGGAAGAGTTTTCTGCAATACAACAACCTGAATTGCATTTAACTACTTCACCTACCCATGGAAGAAGTGTTTGTTGAGTATAATTTGTGTTTTGCTCCATTCCTACGAAAACATAAAATTCATTTGAACGCACTAAATTAACTCCTTCAGTTATGAGAATTTGAGTTTTATATGCGCCAACATATTTTGGTTGGAAAGTGACTATTGATTTTTCTAATGTTGTAGAATTAAGATTTGTTATTATGTCAAAATAAACTTTTTCATTTAATGTGAAGTATTCTTCAATATCTAAATTATATGTTTGATTAATTTCTATACTTATATTTGGGATTAATTTTGTTTGTTCTATTGGTTTGTATTCTGTGAATGTGTATTTGTCTAGAAATAAAACTATATTTCCTTCAATTTCTATTTTTAATTTTGGATTTGAAAGTGTTTTTTTGCAATTGTTGCATTTTTCGTTGAAGAAGAAAACTTCTCCCGTTATATTTGTTTCATTTGTAGATGTGTTTATTTCACTTTGATTTATTGGTGTTTGGTTGATTGTTATGTTTGTTTCTGATTCGTTAAGGATTGGTTCAGATATATTGACTTCTGTTTGGTTGATTGTTATGTTTGTAGTTGTGTTAAGTTCTAAGGTGTTGTTAATAGTTGTGTTTGTTTCTGATTCGTTCAGAATTGGTTCAGATATATTGACTTCTGTTTGATTTGTTTCTATAGTTATGTTTTCTGTTTGATTGATTGTTATGTTTGTTTCTGGTGTCTCATTTAGTATTTCTTCTT
>CAYSFC010000035.1:0-4986 GCA_964430665.1 uncultured Methanosarcinales archaeon
TTTTTTTAAACACTTCAGGAAATATATTGATAACTAGATTTATGAGTTAATTTGAACTATATTCATCAAATATTTACTCATTTTACAAATAACTATAAATATATAAATAACTAATTCCTCCTTTAAATATGGTATTCCTAGACGTACATTGTCACTTAACTTACGAACCTTTAATTTCTAAAATAGATGAAGTAATACAAAGAGCAAAAAGAAATAATGTAAAAATAATAATAACTAATGGAACAAATCCAAAAGAAAATCGAATTGCAATAGAATTATCTAAAAAATATCCTGAAGTAAAATATGCATTAGGATATTATCCAACACACATACAAGAAATAACAGAAGAAGAATTAGACAAAGAAATTAAATTTATCAGAACTCAAAAACCAATAGCGATAGGAGAAGTGGGTTTAGACTACAAATTTACATCAGAAGAACATCCAGAAAATCCCAATGAACAAGAAATAATTAGAATTAAAGAAAAACAAAAAAAAGGATTTCAAAAATTTATAGATTTAGCAAAAGAATTAAACATACCTATAATAGTTCATTCAAGAAAAGCAGAATTAGATGTAATTGAAATGCTAGAAAAATCAAATCACAAAAAAATAGTTATGCATTGCTTTTCAGGAAGAAAACATTTGGTGCAAAGAGTTTTAGACAATGGTTGGTATGTTTCTATTCCTGTAACTGTAATAAAATTACAACAATTTCAAGAAATGGTTCAAAAAGCAAAACTTTCACAACTTTTAACTGAAACAGATGCACCTTGGCTTGGACCAGAACCAGGAACAACAAACGAACCTTCAAATGTAATTCTGACTATTAAAAAAATCGCAGAGTTGAAAGGATTCAATGAGAAAGAAATAGAAGATCAAATTTACTTTAACTATATGAGGTTGTTTCAGTGAAATTAGTTAAATCTAAAAAACAATTCTCAGGAAAACTTGCAAAAGGATGCAAACAATGCATCAAAGGAAGAAAATCAGTAATATTCATAACAGGAATATGTCATTACAAATGCTTTTATTGCCCAATTTCTGACGATAAAAGAAAATTAGACATTGTAAAAGTTAATGAATTAATTATAAAAAATCCAAATAATCCCTCAGCAATAAAACAAATGATCGAAGAAATTGAACTCTGCCAATCCAAAGGTTGTTCATTTACAGGTGGAGATCCTCTAGCAAAAATAGAAAGAACTGTAAAATACATAAAAGAATTAAAAAAATATTTTGGAAAATTCTTTCACATTCATCTTTACACATCACTAGAATTTTTATCACAAGAAAAAATAAACAAATTAGCCGAAGCAGGACTTGATGAAATTAGATTTCACCCAAACATAGAAAAACCAGAAACTTGGAATAAAATGCTTCTTAATACACATAAAATTTTTACAGGAATAGAAATTCCAGCAATTCCAGACAAATTAAAAGAAACAAAAAAATTAATTGATTTTGCAAAAAAATACAAATTCAAATTTATCAATTTAAATGAATTAGAAATTTCAGATACAAACGATAAACGATTATCTCAAAGAAAATACGAATTAAAAAACAACATTTCTTACGCCCTCAAAGGAAGTGAAGAAACAGCTTTAAAATGTGTTGAATATGGAAAGAAAATTGGATTTCCAGTACATTACTGTTCCTGCCAATTTAAAGATTCAGTGCAGCTAGCCAATAGATTAAGATTAAGAGCAGAATCAATATCCCAAACACACGAATTAGTAGATGAAGAAGGAATGATAACTCGTGGAACAATATGTAAAAAGAAAGGAAACATTTCTGAAAACGAATTCGAAGAAATAAAAGAATATTTTGATATTCCTTCTAAATATATCAAATTTTCAACAGGAAAAATAGAAATTCATCCCATCATTTTAGAAGATATTTTCAAAGAAATAAAAACAGATTTTCCAAATGGAAATAAATTTGAAGCAACCATAACTAAAACTTATCCTACATCAGACGAATTAATTCTTGAGAAAGAGACATTATAATTAATTTTCATCACAATATTTTTGAATTTTATTCGATAATTCTTCTTTACTTATAGGTTCGCATCCTAAATCATGTAATATTTCTCTAATATTTTTTTCATGATTAATTTCATCATTTTTATTTTCAGATGAGAATTCTACTTCCAAAATATGTGCAAAATTTTCTGTATGTTGTAAAGAAATATCATACTCATATCCAGAATAATTGTGTTTAAAATCCATTCTATGAGTTATCCAAGGAGGAACTTCTTCAAATCCTTCAGCTTCCAGAATCTGAGCAAACTTATCTAATTCTTTTTTCGAAGGCAAATTTATAGTAATCTCTCTCCTAGTAACATCAGTTGCAGAACCATTTTTATGAACAACTTCACATCTTCTTTCAGAAAATCTTAAACGAATATCTTTATCTTCAGAAGATTTAAATTTTCTACTATGGAGGCTTTCTTTGTTTAACAATTCCATTTTTGTAGGAAGAATTTCAACTAACTCAAAATACTTTTCAGGAGTTAGAAAGGCCCTTAATTCAATTTCAAAAACATCCTTCATATTTTTTTTAAACGAGTTTTATTTAAAAACATTTTTATTATTTATAAAAGAAAAAGAATACGTTTAAAAACAAAATTAATCAACCAAACTTAATGAAAGCGAAAGAACCAAGACTAAGTAGTGCAGTTCTCGTAATTAATGAAGGTAAATTTCTTCTTGGAAAAAGAAACAAAGTAAATGCAAATGGAATGTGGGTAATTCCTGGAGGAGGAGTAAATTTCGGAGAATCCACCGAGAAAGCTGCCCTAAGAGAATTAAAAGAAGAAACAAATTTAGATGTAAACATAATTAAATTTTTAGGACATAAAGAGATAATAGCTCCCGAGAATAATTATCATAGTGTTGTTTTTTTCTATCTGGCGGAGCCTAAACACATAAATATTGAACCAAGAGAAGATATTTCAGATGTCAAGTTTTTCGATATAGATGAAATAAAGAATTTAAACATAGTTCGAAGCGTAGAATGGGTTTTAAAAGACGCAGGCTTTTGGAAGGATTAAAAACATAAAAATTAAATACTTCCTCATCTAAGATAATAACACCATGGCTGTTATAACAATTGATACGGAAAAAGATTCTGCAGAAAGCATTCAACATGCAATTGATTTTCTGCTCAAAATTGTAGATCAAAACAAACCAACACAAACATATCAACAAGAAAATCAGTTCAATATGTTTAACAACGTCTTACCTTCATCTGGACCACAAGATTCTGCTCCAAAAGTATCTCCTTCAACCACAGATTTATTAAATATGTCTGATGAAGAGTTAGAAAAAGATGAAATCAAACCAAGCAAAGGATTAACAGATTTCTCACAATTTATGCCTTTTTAAAATGAACATATTAGAGATAATTGCTCCCGAAGGATTCCAAGATTATGAATATAATATTCCCAAAAACATTTTCCAAAAAGCAGGACATAAAGTTATAACGGCATCAACAAAAAGTCCTGCAAAAGGAGCTTTAGGTTCAACCCAAGATGTAGATATTCTATTAGAAAATGTAAATGTAGAAGATTATGATGTAATTATATTTATAGGAGGACCTGGTGCAACAATTTACCAAAAAAATAAATTAGCTCATACAATAATTCAACAATCAATTTCTCAAAACAAAATATTAGCGGCAATATGTATAGCTCCAACAATTTTAGCATATGTAGGGGTGTTGAAAAATAAAAATGCAACTGTTTGGAATGGTAATGGACAACCTCAAAAAATCTTAGAAGAAAATGGTGCAACTTACACAGGAGAATCTGTTACAGTAGATTCAAATATAATTACAGCTAATGGTCCTAGTGCAGCAGAAGAATTTGCAAATAAAATCTTAAATCAATTAATTTGAATAAATTCTTTTGAAAATCAGAATTTTTAGAAAAATAAATAAAAAATAAAAACACGAAGAAACTATATGTTTCTTGTGCACCAAAAACAATGTTTGTTTTTAAGTGAATTAAAATTCAACTTTAACATCCTTTCTGTCAGCTTCATCAACTTTAAACATATCTTTTTTAGTATATTTTAACATGTTTGCAACAAAGACATAAGGGATTTGTTCAATTCTAATATTATATGTATTTACAGAGTCGTTATAAAATTCTCTTCTATCTGCAATGTTGTCTTCAATAGCAGAAACTCTGTTTTGAAATTGTATAAAATTATCACTAGCTTTCAATTGAGGATAATTCTCTGCCACAGCAAAAAGAGACTTTAAAGTTCCTTCCATCATATTGTCTGCTTTAGCTTTTGCAGTTACGCTTTTAGCATTCATAAAAGCAGTTCTAGCTTTAGTTACATCAGTCAACACTTGCTTCTCAAATTTAGTATATCCTTTAACAGAAGCCATGAGTTTTGTTAATTCATCAACTCTTTGTTTTAATAAAACATTGATATTACTCCATGCCTTTTCAATATTATTTTTTAATCTAACCAAACTATTGTAAATAGATATTGCATAACCTAGTATTATTATCAATACTAATGCTGCAAAAACAATTCCTATAATTCCTATAATTCCTACCATTTTTAACCTCGCATATTCATAGTACAAGAGTTAGCAAGAGATAACTTCCTCCCAATATTGCCGACCCTCCAAATATAAAACTTGTTAACATTCTTTTTTTAAAAGATTTCAATAAAACTTCTTCACTTTTATTAGATATTAAGAATGTTTTTTCATTTTCACCTTTTTTAATAACTACATTATTCTTATATTTAATATCATTAACAGCCGTTCCCATAACATAAATGTGTTCGTTGGGTTCAAGATAATATTCATAAAATCTCTTATCTCCGGTTGTCGCAAAACGAATCTTAATTTTTGGATCTATTTCAGTAATATTTAATCTGGAAAAATCGATTTTACTTTTTGTTTTTTTCTCCATTCTTCTTTTCATTTCTTCATCATCAGTAATTCCTTCAGTTTTTACTTC
>CAYSFC010000035.1:5086-7742 GCA_964430665.1 uncultured Methanosarcinales archaeon
CTTCAGTTTTTACTTCTTTAGCTGCTTTAAACAAATCCGTCAGTGTTTTTATTCCACCAATCAAACCCCCTTTAGCTGAAAAAACTTTTTTTGCAGGAAAGTCAAATTCTGCACCTTTAGGAAGAACACAAACACTACCAGTATCATCTTTTACATAAAATGGAACCGAATTATTATCACTATAAATAGTTTCCCAACTACAACTTCTTCCATTCTTACCACTAGATCTACACCTATACTCTTTAACTATAAAATTATAATAAACACATTTAGCTTTAGAAATAGGTGTTTCTAATAATTTACCAACCGTTTCAGCAATATTTCCATTAATCTCAACAATACCCATCGCCATCGATCGAATTTTTGAAGTAGGTATATCGCTTATTATTCTATATCTGTTCATTGCTTTAAATCCAAAAATAAAAATAATTATTCCAATTATTAGGAGAAAACCCCCACTAAATATAACATCGTCAGAACCTGCCATATATTTTCAATTTATTTATTATTTTTAAATATATTGTTTTTAAATTAAAACTATAGTTCAATAAAACTATATCTTTGATCAGAAAGAATTAATCTCAAATCATATCCTATTAACTTATAGTATTCTAAAGGTTCTAAATGTTTTAATTGGTTGAAAGTTATATCTTCAACATCTTCATCCTTCAAAACCATCTTTATATTTTCATAAGAATAACTTATGCCTCTTTCAAAAGAAGGCAAATCCTGTATAAATACACCAACATAATTCTTAATTTCAGAAATAATTTTATCAAGAAATTCTTTAACACCAACATTTTCTAACTTTTGAGACAAATTTAAAGTTACCGGTGCTGATTCTTCATATAATTGAATATATGTCTCTAGTTCCTTTTCTTTCCAGTCACTACCTCTTGGCATAATTTGCAGATTTTTTAACCCTTTTTAAAGCTTATGAAAGTTTCTTACTTTCACACTCTGCTTTAAGCTCAGTAACTATCTCTGTTAGAACTATTTTACATACATCATAATAATATGCATTCTCTGAAAAGTTATATTCATTCATAACTTCTATATCGACTGCGTTATGATACATAGGTCTACTAACTACAACTCCTTCATCACCTTCTCTAGTATTACAATCAACAGTTTTTATAGTAACTGCAGTAGTAGGATAATTAGGATCAGGAGTATCTATATGACACCATTTGAATGCATTAATAGGTGGACCATAAGATGCAATAGGTTCTCCATTTTTGTCAAACATATGTATGTTACTACACCCCCTTATATTTACATCAGTATTTACTTCCCAATTACGCATGTCTTTTAAATCATAAATATTTATTCTGTCACATTGTCCACTCTCCATAAAGAACTGATTTGGATCTTTGAAAGCATTTGTGTTTGGTATCAACTGACCATTAAAAATAAACAAAATTCCTATACCAAATATGATTAAAATAAAAATATATTTTCCTTTTTTAGAAAATTTCTCAAAAATGTGAAATCCTAAAATTATAAAATATACAATTACTTCAATAAGAATCAAAATACCAACATAAATCCAAATTATAATCGAAACTAGTCCTGCATAACATTCACCATCTCCTGTAATAATACAACCAATTAAAGGAAATAATCCTAAAATAGCTAGGGCTAGATCTATAATTAAACACCTTAGAAAATATTTTTTAGTTTTTTCTTCAATAGATAATTTGTAAAAATCAAAAGATGTAGAAGTGAAAGGAAAATAAATTACACCGAAAATTATTACTCCAACCAACACCAATAGCCACAAAGGTACCTTATAAATTGAAACTGCACTAAGAATAAATGCAAGCATTGTTACAATTATGCCTACAAATATGAAGTGAATTATTTTATCTTTATCCATGTTACATATTTATATAACCCTTATTTAAATCTTTTCAAAACCTTTAAAAACATCATTCAATATCTATATATAAATGGGAAAGTACAAATTTCTAGAACACACAGCTGATGAAAAGATTGCTATAGAAGCAAATACATATGCTGATGCTTTTGCAACAGCAGTGGAAGCTATGCACGAAATACTTTTAGGAAAAGAACAAAAAGTCGAACCCATTTTTGAAAAAGAAATAGTTTTAGAAAATAAAAAGATTACAACCTTACTTTACGATTTCATAAATGAATTTATTTTATATTTCGATGAAGAAGATTTAGTTTTACCTCACGTTGAAGAAATCACAATAGAATTTGATCAAATTTACAAACTTAAAGCAATTGTTAAAGGGGACAAACAACAAAATTATGAATTACAAACAGAAATTAAAAATATGACTTATAGCGATATGGTTGTTAAAGAAAAAGAAAATAAAATATATATGGAGATGGTGTTAGATATATGAAACTTAAAAAATTAAATTCCTATTCTTATGAACTTGAAAAAGAAGGAAACATGAATGTTCCAGGTAAATTATTTATGTCTGAATCAATAATAGAAAAAGTAAAAGAAGATGGGACACTAAAACAAATTTACAATATGGCAAGTTTACCAGGGATTGAAAAATATGCAATTGCACTCCCAGACGCTCATGTTGGATATGGCCTGTGCATAGGAGGAGTTGCAGCATTCGATTTAGAAGAAGGAATTATATCTCCGGGCGGAATCGGGTTCGATATTAACTGC
>CAYSFC010000036.1:0-7483 GCA_964430665.1 uncultured Methanosarcinales archaeon
CTTTAGCGACTATGGTTTGGAAAAAATCCTTGATTTTTTAAAACCCCTGAAACGATAAATAAATATATTTTAACATCAAACAAAACATATTTAAAGAACTCAACTTTCATTTCAGAGGGGTTAAAATGACTAAAATTAGTAAAAGGGAAGATTATATTTCTTGGGATGATTATTTTTTTGGAATTGTTGCTTTGTCAGCTATGCGAAGTAAAGATCCAAATACACAAGTCGGTGCATGTATAGTTAATCCTGATAAAAGAATAGTAGGTATAGGTTATAATGGATTTCCTAAAGGTTGTTCTGATGATGAATTTCCATGGGATAGAGAAGGAGAATCTGAATATGACAAAAAATATTTTTATGTTGCTCACGCAGAATTAAATGCAATATTAAATTCAACAACTGCTTTAAATGGATGTACGATTTATGTAAGCATGTTTCCATGCAATGAATGTGCAAAAATAATCATTCAAAGCGGAATTAAAGAAATAAAATATCTTGTAGATAAATACGCGGATACAGATTCAGTTAAAGCTTCAAAAAGAATGTTTAATGCTTCAGGTGTTGCATACAAAAAATGCACAATAAAACATCCACACATAAATTTAATACTGGATCAAAGTAATTAATTTTATTTTTTTAATTAAAACTATTTCGTAGATGGATTTAAACTATTCTTTCTTTAAATAAAGTTGTTTAATTAAATTCTAACTATATTCTCTCCAAGTGTAACCACATTTCTCACACTTGAAAAATTTAGTTTCAGCTTCATCCCCTGCTCTTGTTTGAACGGTCCAAAAAAAAGCTTTTTTATGACCACATTTCTCACAAGTTTCATCTGTTAAAGGATAAATTCCTTCATTTTCTCCAACAACTTCTATTTTTTCTTCTTTTTGCTCTATTTTCTCAACTATCTTAGTTTCAGCATCTTTGCTAGAATAACCGCATGTACAAAACATAACAGTTTTATCTTTAACTTGTTTGCTTCTTAATAGAGCTCCACATTTTGGACAAAACATCATTTTACTCAAAAACTTACACACTTCTTTAAAAATTTTGTCATTCGAGGCAAACTTATATAAATAAATAAATTTAATATTGTGTTATAAGAGGTTTAAATATGAATTTTTCACTAATTTTAACAATATTAATCGTTTTAGTAGTTATAGTAATTCTTTTCAAGATTTTAAAAAGTATACTTAAAACAGCTGTAGTTGTAGTGGTACTTTTCTTAATAATATCGCTTGTGTTTGGAGGATTTGTTTTAATTGATGCAAATACATTTTCAGACAAAGTGATAAATCAAAAATCAAATTATATTTTGGTTGAAGGGGATGAGATAATAACTTCGCTCTACACTTCATGGAAAAACTTTTCCAATTTTGAAGATTCTAACATTGAAACAATGACTGAGGCTGAAAATTCTGAGCAAACAACTTTTTTAATAAATAAAACTGCTTTTAGTCAAGAAGTTGAAATAAATAATCAAACTAGAATGTGGGAAGATGTTTTTTCAGAAATAAAATCCTCAAACGATTCCGAGATTAAAAATAAATTATTTGCAGATTCATTTATTTCATCAGCATCAGACGAAGGACCGCTATTCCTTTTCAAAAAAATGAAAGATAAAACAATAACTGTTGTTGAAGAAAACGCTTTTGTAAAATTCATTAAATTAGTTCCAACATTTATGTTGTCTAAATTTAGTAAAAATTAGGTGAAATTATGGGTTTCATGGATAAAATTTTCGGAAAAAAGGATGATTTCGATGAAAAATTTGATTTAGATTCAAACTCAAATGATTATACGATGGGGGATCCTGATCCTCTAAATAGTTCTTCAACTCCAGATCCTAGATATAATCACACTCAAGCGGATCCTTTTGCTGAAAAACCTTTCCACGAACAAGATATGCCTACAGGTATGAATACAACTCCTGTAGATGATTCAAGCCCTAACATAAATTTTGGTTCTGCAAATAAAAGTGGACAACCAACTTTAGATTCTATACCTGACGAAGAACCTCATCAACCTTCAATGGGCCAACAAATGGCTCACAACTATATGAATCCTCCAAAAGAAGAGGACAAACCACACAATCCTTTAGAATTAATAAATTTAAAATTAGATACAATAAAAAGTTCTTTGGAAAATTTGGACTTAAGAATGAGACATATTGAATCTAAACTAGATAAAAATGAAAAAAAATCTTGGTAGAAATTGTTCTTTACTTTTTGGAATTGTTTTGTTTTTAGATTTACTTACAAAATATTTAATTCAATTTTTTCAAATCAGAACAAACACAAAAATAATTGATATAACATATCATACAAACACTGGAACTATGTTTAGTCTTCTTTCCGGAACACAATTTGTAAATTTAATTTTTATAATATTAAGTGTAGTTGCAATAGTTTTATTGTATTTTTATTGGAAATCTGAGAAAAAATATTCTTATCAACTTGCCTTAATTGTTGCAGGTATTACTGGAAATTTAATCAACAGAATTTTCAATGGATATGTTATTGATTGGATTAATTTAAATATTTGGCCTGTGTTTAACATTGCAGATTCAGCAATAGTTGTAGGCGTAATTTGGTTAATTGTAATTTTAATTAAAGAAAAAGATTAAAAATCATTCACACTATCAAGATCATCTAAATAACCTTTATTTCTTAACCATTTTGCTTGAGTTGGTCTGTATTTGAAAATTATATCTCCTTTTTCATCTCCACCAAATTCCCAAGGTTCAATAAGAACAATATCATTTTCTCTTACCCAAAGAGATCTCTTTAATCTTCCAGGTATACGACAAATTCTTTCTTTTCCATCAAGACATCTCACTCTACACCTAGAGCCTCCTAGTCTTGCAGTAAGTAAACCTATACTTTGATTACCTCTAGGCATTTTAACTCTACGAATCTCTTCTGCTTCTTTTTCAGCCCTTATTGCTGCTTCATCTACTTTTGCCATGTATTTAAAGAAATAAGGTCTTTATTTATATACTTAACGTATAAAAGAGCTGAAACTTCCGTTCTAGATGAATATCTTTCTAAATAAATTATTCATAATCACTTATCATTTTTTTTAATAAAGTTACACCTTCTTTTTTAATTTCTTCTGTTCTCTGTTTTCTTTTTTTATTATATTTTTTCTCAACTGAATTATATAAATCAATAATTTCTGGGTTTTTAGATTTCTGAGAATTTCCATTACTAGAGAAACAAGCTATTTCTACATCTCTGTTATAAGCAAATAAAAAATGTCGAATATACAAACCTTGTTTATAATTTGTTTTTTGAAGTTTTATAGAAATGTTACTTTCTAGATGAGCAACGTATTTTGTCACAGCGTCTTCCAAAGTAGTGTCATTATTTGTTTCTTTTTTCCAATCAACTATATTTTCACAAAATTTAACTAAATTACTTATTCCAATTTCATTTTCCATAAAGTTCGAAATAATATTTTTTTTATAAATATTTACATTTCTTCTGGCACTTTTATACCAATTATAGAAGAACTAAGTTTAATCAACTCTGCAATTTTTTTTATTAAAAACAATCTTGAAGTTTTATTTTCTTCATTTTTTAGAATTGAAACATTTGCATAATAATTATTAAATAACTGACAAAGTTCAATAACATATTTACAAAGTATTGAAGGTTTATTGTTTTTTACAACACTATGTAAAACTTCTCTAAAAGAATAAATTTGTTTTACTAATTTAAATTCTAATTCATGATTTAAATTTTCAACATTAAACTCATTTGAATTTTCTTTTCTCAAAATAGATTTAATTCTTGCATGAGTGTAACCAACATAAGGTCCAGTCTCTCCTTGAAAATCTAAAATTTTCTCCCATTTAAAAATAATATTATGAAGTCTATCATTAATTAAATCTCCAAAAACAACTGCACCTGTTCCAACAATCTCAGCAACTTCTTCTTTATTTTCTAAATCAGGATTTTTTTCTGAAATAATTTCCAAAACTTTCTCTTTTGATTTATCTAAAACTTCCCTAAGTGAAATAGTATTCCCTTTTCTTGTAGACATACTCATATCTTCAAAAGATAATCTTCCAAAAACAACATGTTCTAATTTATTTTTTGTAGATTCATCATACAATTCCATAACTTTGAAAACTTGTTTGAAATGAAGTTCTTGAGCTATATCTACAACATATAAAATTTTATTTGGATTAAATTCTTTCATTCTGTACATTATAGCAGCAATGTCACGTGTTCCATATAATGTTGCCCCATCAGATTTTTTTAGTAAACAAGGAGGCATTTTTTCATTTTCATCAAACATAACAACCAAAGCACCATCACTTATTTGAGTAAGGTTCTTTTCTTCTAATTTTTTAACTGTTTCATCTAAGTAAGGAAGGTAAAAAGATTCTCCTTTAATATGATCAAATTTAACATTTAATCTATCGTAAATTTTATTGTAATCTTCTAGTGAAATTTTAATAAATAAATCCAACCAAGCTCTAGCTTTTGGATCTCCTTCCTCAATTTTTCTAAACCAAGATCTCGCTTCTTGTTGCATATAATTATTTTTATCGTCGCCCGCTTCTTGATGAAATTTTACATAAAGTTCATTAAGAAATTCAATTCCTTTTTTTTCTAATTCTTCAGGAGATGACCACGCTTCAAGAGCCCAAATTAATTTTCCAAATTGAGTTCCCCAATCACCAAGATGGTTTATTCCAATAACATTATAACCCAAATGTTTGTAAGTATTATATAATGCTTGACCGATAACAGTAGATCTTAAATTGTGCAAACCCATGTTTTTTGCAATATTTGGAGCAGAATAATCAATTAAAATTGTTTCAACATTTTTTTCTTTACAAAAATTTTCATTTTCATTGTTCAAAGTATCTAATATATCTTTCATAAAAAATTCTTTATTTAAAAAAACATTAACATATGGTCCATCTATGCTGACTTTAGATATTAAAGAGTCAGATTTTAACGTTGATTTTATTTTTTCAGAAATTTGTGATGCTGCCTCCTGAACATTATCGAACTGTTTAATATATGGAAAACAAGGAATCGCAAAGTCGCCCAAGTCTTCGTTAGGCGGTATAGAAATTGAAGATTCAATTAATTCAGGAAAAACTTCTTTTATTATTTTTATAACTTCTAACTTATAGTCTCTCATTTTGAATTAAAAGAGAAATAATTTATTCCTCGTCATCTCCATCTTCTCTTCTGATAACTTTAACAGCATCCATTCGAAGAGTGATAGGGATAGGAACAGCACCTTCAAGTAATTCAACAACAACTTCTTCTTTTTGTTTGTCTATTCTTGAAATCTTTGCTTTTTCTCTTTTGAAAGCTCCTGAAATAATTTCAACAATGTCGTTTTTCTTAACGTTGAAACCTTTAGCAACTTGTTCAAGAGTGTGTTCAATTTCTTTAAAATCGATTGGTTTAGGCAAAATTCCTCTAGCATAAGGAACTCCAAATGCAGCTTGTTCAGCATCTGCCTTTGTAGCTGCTTCTACAAAAACATATCCTCTCATACCATGAGGACTCGTTACAGAATAAACTTGAAGTTTTTTTCTTGCAGCATTGCTGCTAACAAAAGAAAGAACTTGTTCTTCGCGATTTGCAGTTGTTCTCAATGCAAAAATTTGAGATGTCTCTTCTCCATTTTCGTTCATTTTTTTTACCTATATTATTAAATTAATTGATCTATAAAGTGTACTAAAAAACCAATAAATCCTATTAAAAGAATTCCTAAGCCCGAAACTTTAACAATTGCTTTAAACTCTTCTTTAGTTGGTTTCTTTGTAATTTTGAATACTCTTACACATTCAGCGTAAAATGTTTTTATTTTGGTCAAACTCATATTAACTCACCTCTTGGAAACAAAAGTCTGCTTTTAAATTTAACTAATCCATAAACTCTATTCCCAAGTCGTTTTCACGTTCAGTTTTTGCAGAATACTTTTTCTCTCGCATCCCGGTAATTTGGCTACTAGAAACACCTGTAATTATAAGCATAACTCTAACTAGACCTTCTAAATCATCACTCATTTGAGCTCCCCAAATTATAGGTGCTTCATCATCTAATTTCAAAGTTATTTTCTCAATAATTTTTTTAGCTTCATCTAATCTTAAATCGGGACCGCCTATTACGTTAATTAAAGCCCCTCTAGCTCCTGAAATATCTACATCCAGTAAAGGATTGCTTACTGCTTTTTCAACAGCTTCAACAGCTCTATCTTCACTATCTGCTTCACCTACACCGATTAAAGCGACACCTCCGTCACCCATAACGGTTCGAATGTCTGCAAAATCTAAGTTTACAAGACCTGCTTTAGTTACAAGTTCGGCAATTCCTTTAACTGCGTTTGTAAGAATTTCATCTGCAACTTTAAAAGCTGTGTGCAAAGGTAAATCATTTGCTACTTCCATTAATTTATCATTAGGAATAACAATAAGAGTATCAACATTTTTTTCAAGTAACTCTAAACCGATTAAAGCATTTTCAGTTCTTCTTCCACCTTCCATATGGAAAGGTAAAGTAACGATTGCAACAGTTAAAGAACCGCTCTTTTTAGCAATTTCAGCTATTACAGGTGCAGAACCAGTACCAGTTCCTCCACCAAGACCGCAAGTAATGAAAACCATATCGCTTCCTTGTATTGACTTTCTAATTTCTTCTTCAGATTCTTTTGCAGCGTTTTTACCTACTGTAGGATCTCCGCCTGCTCCCAATCCTTTAGCTAAATCTTTACCCATAAGGATTTTTTTATCCGCAGAAGTGTATAACAAGTCTTGTGCATCAGTATTTACCGCAATAGTCTCAGTGCCTAAAATACCTACTTCAGCTATACGATTTATAGTATTACATCCACCACCACCACAACCTATAACTTTTATAGTTGCTTTTTGGCTTGATAATAAAGCTTCTAACTCTTGATCTTCAACATTTTGAGGATTTAGATTGTTAGTTTGACTAACTCTGTTTTGCTCTTGTTCTATTAAAGAATCCATTTAACACACCCATATACGAATTTAATACTGTTTATAGACGTTGATTTGTTTATAAATATTTGTATTTTATTTCTATTTATAAATAAAAAACTTTAAAAATGATGAAGCTCTGAATGAAGACATGAGAAAATTAACTTATATATTATTAATTTCGTTAGTCTTAATTCTAACAAGCTGTGGAGGTCAAACTCTTTACATGTGTTCAGATGGATCTGTAGGTGGCGGAGTTGTTCCTGAAGGAGATAAAATAACTTATATTTGTCCAGATGGAAGGGAAACTTTTTCTTTAGATAGATGTCGTTTCACAAAACCTTTTGTGATAACTCAAGTTGATGCTGAGAAAGCGGCTTTAGCTTATGTTAAAGGATATGTTGCACCACAAGGTTGGACTGTATCTTTAATTAATGTTCATCCTGATGAAGATTGGAAAGCACAATTAGTTATTTCTAAACGAGACGAAGAAGGATATGA
>CAYSFC010000037.1:0-7036 GCA_964430665.1 uncultured Methanosarcinales archaeon
TCCCCCCTCCCGACGGGGACCGCATGAGAGCACAACCAGAGCTCTGCTTTGAGATTTTCTAATTTTGGCGATTTTCTAGGAATTAAAGAATTTGGTGGTATTTTGGACATATTTGCTTTTGAAATATTTTTTGTTTTCATTAAGATATTTAGGTTTATCATCCTTTATTTCTGATGCTCGGAAGATGTATTACAAAATAAAAATAATTTTAATTAGTGTAAGAACTGGGCAATTAAAGGAACTATTCGAATAATTAAATCTGTAGCCCCTATATAATTGAATGATTTTATACGATCCCACAAAGATTTAATTTTATTTTTATCTTTTTCAGAACTTTGTAATTCTTTTATTAAATCAACAACTAATTTGATTGAATCAGGATTATCTGATGTTGCCATTATTTCTTTTAATTCCTGTAGTGATTGGATTAAATCAGAACTACCTTTAGCATTAGTTCCAATAACAACATCTCTAGATCCGCCTTGAGCTCCAGTTCCTACAATCATCGGTTTCAAATTAACATTTCCCTTATCATCTGTCGGACCTATTCTTATATTTCTATTACCTTTAGTGTTTCCTTTTACATCTCCAATTGCGATGTTGTCATCTCCTTCAACATTATGAACCATTTTACTTTCCCCTCTTATTCAAAATATTAGTTTCTCGTTCTAGTTGTTTAGTTAATGTTCCACTAACAGAACCAATAGCCATCAAAATAACTATAAAATAAACCCACCAAGCAGTTTCCATAGAAAATGCAGTAAAAATTGGTTTTACAACATAATGAGTTAATAAAAATCCTCCTACAATACCTATAATGATTCCAATTGTTTTGGTTTCTTCTAGTTTTTGTTCAGGTGTTTTTTCTTTTCTAAGTGGTTTTGAAACTTTTTTCTTAGTTGTTTTATTTTTTGTTGTTTTCTTAGTTGCCATTTTTATTACTCCATATTATGTTCAATTTTATAATCAATTACCCTTATACAACCCGCTTTTTTATCAGAATCTTTCATATATTCACATATAGATTTGTCCATATTCTCACTAGCATAAAAAGAATAACATTCATCTTTGTACTTACTAGATTTCACTTCAGCACATCTATTCGCATCTTTTGAAGCTGTAGCAATTCTATATTGACATTGGTCTTCAGGAAGTTCGGAATATTTACAATCTTTAAAATTTTTAAAAATAGGTTCCACAACAAAAGATTCATCTGGACAATTTATTGGATTGAATTCAAATATTGCAACACTAGGATTTGAAACAAGCTCATCCCAAGAATAATCTTCTTTTCTAAAAAAATCAAAAGTATCATAATAAGCAACTAAATAATAGGATTTGTTTTCTTGCACAATATCTCCAGTATAATAAGCAACAGAATTTCCACTCTGTACATTGAAATAACCATCACTTACATCTGTTGTGTCTCTTTGCCTATAATTTATCAACTCTTTTGTTTCAAAATCATAAATTTCTATCGCTCCTTTGAGATTAGGAGAATTTATATCTTGACCATCTTTTCTTTTGAAAGAGACATAAACTTCCAATTCCTCTTTAGAACTATAATAATCTTTTTCACAAGTGGAAAAAGTCATTTTAATCATTCCATCGTTTTCAGAAGTTACATCAACAAAAGGTCTTCTTAAGTAATGAAGTCCTGTTTGAAGCATTAATTTATTAAAATAAGGTATGTCTTTAGATAAATCTTTATCTATTATTTGAATTGCATTTTCTAATTCTTTATTAACATAAGTATCTTCAATTTTGTTTGTTGTTTGAACAATATTTGAGTTTGATTCAATATTTGTTGGAGGAGAATTAATTTCAGTACAACTTGTTAAAGCAATTGTTAAAATTAATAGTAAAAGTAATAATTTTTTCATAATTTCACCTAGGATTATTTATTGTTGTGAAGTTTATAAAATTTTAGAAAAGTGGTCCCCTCCTCCAGGACAAAATATTATGTCAATACATTAGAGGACTATAGAAAAAAGAAAAAAATTATTTTTTTCTCGTTTTGTATTTTTTGAAGTATATTAAACCTCCAATTACAACTAAAATAATTAGAACAAATATCCAATAAGTGGGATTTGATTCATTTATTCTTAAATTGACAGTTTCATTCTCAATTAAAACTTCATCATTGTAAACACTTCTAATTTCAACATCCATTATATGATTTTTTAAACTTGCATCATTATTGATATCTAAAGTTAAAATTGCTTCACCAAGTTCTCCAGGTTTTAATTTGCCTACAAAATCTGATTTCTCATTAAAATCAAATGGTTGTGAAGATTCCTTGAATGCTCTTATTGAAACGGAATCTCCTTCTTTTGTTCCTACATTTTTTATTGAAAAAATAAGTTTTACTTCATCTCCAGCTTTAACTTCTTCAGGAATTGTTTTAAAAGACTCTATTTCAAATGAAGGTTTGCCTAAAATTGAAATATTTAAAGGTAAATTAATAACTTTATATATGTTATTTTCATCATCAGATTCTTTGTAATAAACATCAACAGAACCTTCATAATCTCCTTCTATTATATTTTCATCAACATCAAAGTAAAATGTTCCTGTTTTTCCCGAATTACTATTAATTGAACCCAAAGTTTCTCTTGTTGAATAACCATAACTTGGTGTAAATCCTTCAGGTAATTTTAAATCAATTCTAACATTATCTGCGGTTTCATCACCTATATTTTCCAAATTAATTTCCATTTGATTATCCTCACTATCTCCAACTAATTTTAAAGGTGAAGTTAAAATTTGTCCTATAATAAACTCAGGATTCTTTTTATCCCCAACTCTTATTGGATAATCTCTTGTAGTCATTGAACCATATTCGTCATGATTAATTTTAAGACTAACATCGTATGTATCTTCTAGAGCATTCTCATCAACTCTTATTTTATAATGTAAAATATAATATTCTTCTTCGCCAGACCAGCCAGACCAAGTACCAATAACTTTATCTGGAGAATCACTCGAATCGAAGAAAAAAGGATATTCCACATTTAAATGAACTTGTATATCGTCCATTTTTTCATTTCCTTCTTTAACAATTTTCCATCTTAAATCTAAATATTCACCTTGTTCTGCAGGATCAGGATCTTGATTCAATAGAGTTACATCTAAATAAGAATAATCTCCAAAATCCGCAGATACAAATGAACTGAATGATAAACTCATCAGTCCTAAAATAAATACTGTAAAAATTATTTTTATATTATTTTTCATTTTTATTAACCTCTTTGTTTTTTTGAACGTATGTGTTCCACAATTATAATTATTGAAGGAACTACTGTTATCGCAGCTAAGAAACACATTATAACTCCAATCATCATTATAGTTCCCATCTCACCTAAAACTTTTATAGATCCTAGACCCATTGACCAAAAACCGATTACTGCAGCTAAAGTTGTTATCACCATAGGAAACAATACTGATTCCATTGTCACTTGCATTGCTTTATTAGTTGTTTCATGTTTATTTTTTTCTTCTCTGAATCTTGTAGTAATTTGAATTCCAAAATCGATTCCAATACCCATAATCATACTAATAACTGCAGATGTTGCAGTATTAAGATTCATTCCTATTAATCCAATAAATCCCATTGTCCAAACAACACCAACGATTATTGTACTTAAAGGAATTAATCCATAAATTATTGATGCAGATACTATAAGTAAAATGACAAAAATACTTATCATCGAAATCATTGATGTTTTTCCCATATCTTCTTCAGAGATTTTCATAACAGCACCATGTTCTAGAGCAGCTCCTGCAGCGTTAACATTTATTCCAGAAGGTTTTGGTATTGCATCTATGATTTGTTGAAGTTCTTTATCAATAGAATTTTCAAAATCATCATTCAAATTAATTTGAATCAAACTAATGGATTTGTCATCGCTTATGTAAGTATTAAATGAAGGATTATTATTCATTAAATTTTTGATTTCAATATTTGTTTTGGGAATATTACTATTTAATAATTTTATAATGTCTGAAGAACTTGTTGTCGATGAAACATCTTCTAAAGTGTTTATTGCTTTTTGTAAATTTTCTTGATATTTTAATATTTCATAGGTTCTAACATCTCTCGGTTCTGAACTTTGGCTATAAGAAGGGTCTATTTCAATTATGATTTTTCCAGAATTTGTCCCGCCAAAAGAATCTTCCAAAATATTCATTGATTTAATAACATCTAAATCTTGAGGTAATATTGTGTTAACATCTATATTTTTTACTTCTACTTGTCCTGAAAAATAAATAGCTATTGAAAATAAAAGTAGTGCAACTATGCAAATGGTCCAAGTATTGTGTGCAACAAAATTTGCATAGTTATCTATTGTTTTTTTCATTACCATTTTATTTATTTGTAAAGTGATTTCTTTTACTTTTTTTCAAACTTAAAAGATGTCTATCTTCAAACATAATAAAAATTACTGGTGAAACTATTATTGTCGCAATTAAAATACCGAATATTCCAATTGCTAAAGTTAAACCTAATTTTTGAAGCATAGGTATTGCTGAAAGCGTTAGTGCTAAAAATCCCATTAAAGTTGTTAAGCTTGAACCTAATATTGCTTGTCCTACTGATGGAAGTGATATTTTTAATGATTCTTCCTGAGACTTTCCTTTATCTCGTTCTTCAATATATCTTGTGAAAACAAATATACTATACTCAACACCCAATCCTAAAATCATAGCTCCCAATCCTGCAGTAGCCATGGTTATAGGTATATGTAAATAACCTAATAATCCGATTGTCCAAATTAAACCTAAAATTAGAGGTATTATTACGATGGTTGCTTTAATTACAGATTTTTTTAATATAATTAATAATACAAATATTAAAATTAAAGCTATTAATATTGTAAATAATGCGTCAGTCAACATAAGTCCTCCTAAGGTTGAACTTAAAACAGGGCTTCCAGTAACATAATTTTTGGTTCCTGGAACTTTAGATACTAATTCTATATTTTGATTAATTGTATTGACTAAGGAATCTATCTTAGCTTGATTAGATCCAACATTTGTTGTTACATAAGTTATTATGATTGTGTAATCATCACTAAAGAAATTATTTGTATCTGGAACTAATTCTAAAAATTGAATTAATTGTTCTTTAGTTGTAATTGGCGTATCTCGTAAGTACGCATTTATACTCATAACTGAATTTATATTTGATTCTTTTGATAATTTATTTTCTAATTCTTGAATAAAATTAATTGTTTTCGGATCACGAATATCTTTTATTCCTGAAATATCTTCATTCGATGAATCTAACTGAGTTATTATTACAATAATATCTTCTCCGCCAAACGCATCTGTTATTTTATCGTTAAGTTGAAAAATTGGCAAATCTTGGGGCATTTCTTCCATCATATCTGTTTGCATGTAAATTTGTGAAAATCCTAAAAGAAGAATAAGAGTAACTATTATGGTTATGATTAATATTGACTTCTTGTGGTGTGTTTGGGTATGTGAAATTTTTTCTAAAAGTTGTTTTATGAAATCCATAGTAGCACTCTTCCATCAATGAAAATACAAACGTTTATAAAGATTTCACACTTAAAACAACTACTGAGTGGTTTATTGTGACTATTGAAGAAGACTTAAGGAAAATCGGATTAAATAAATACGAATCTAAAGCATATCTAACTATTATGAAACATACAATAGTGGATGCAAAAACGATCTGCAAAGAATCAGAAATTCCCTACGGTAAAATATATGAAACATTATCTTCTCTGGAAAATAAAGGTTTTATTGAAGCACAAAACACACGTCCAAAAAAGTATCGTACAATAAAACCTGCCAAATCATTTGAAATATTTTTTTCCAAGAAAAAAGAAAAAACTGAAGAAGAATTAAATAAAACAAAAGAATTATTAGATAGTATTGGTGAAAAATTAAGTAATAAAAACAAAATTGTTGATGGAGAGTCTAATTTTTGGAAAGTTGCTTTTAAAAAAGAAATTCCTAAAATGATTATAGAATGTTTTGATAACGTGGATGACAGTGTACATATTTTAATGGGCAGACATGAAAAAAACTCTCCTGAAATTAAAAATGTTAGTGAAGAACTAAGAATTATGTTTAAAAAAATAAATTATACTATACATAAAGGTATTGATGTAAAAATTATTAAAAATCTACAAGATAAATTATCTACCGAATTAATAAGTGATTTTGGTTTTGAAACTGATTTTAGTAAATTTGTTAGAGAAATTAAATTAAATAATTCCGATATATTTATGATTTTCGATGAGGAAATTGTTTTATTAGAAATAAATAATCCTTTAAATAAAAATGAAATGCTTGCAATGATTAAAGTTTGGAATCCTTCTTTAGCAAAAGAATTGAGTGAAAAATTCAAATATTTATGGAAGACAAGTCATAAAATGAAGAAAAACTAATTTATTTTTTATAAGCATACCTTAAATATATAGAAAAAACATATCCTAAATATAATCACATATCTATAAAAGAGCATTAAAAATTTAGTTTTTTATTTTTTATCTAAAGCAGCAATTGCAGAATTAATTAAATAATTTTTTTTAATTTTATATTGTTTAGTTACTTCTTTTAATTTTTCATATTTTGATTTGGGTTTATTTATAGAATACTCTTTTAGTATTCCTATTATTGCTCCAAATCCTGCACCAACTTCAGTTAAACTTGAATCAATACAAGATGCTAGAACTCCACCTAGAATAGTAGTCCAACCAACAGTTTCTAAATCAACATCTGATTTGTTAATTTCATCATATAATGTTAATCCACCATTAATAATTGCACCTGTTGTTGCTGTGATAAATTTTGGATCATAAAATAACCCTATAACTGCACCTAATAAAGTATTTTTTGTAATTCTATTTAAATTAAGATTTAATGATTTATCATCATCATAATTTTTAATTATTACTTTGTACTCATTAATAAATTGATCTAAAATATTATACTTGTCGTTTATTTTGAATTTTTTATAAATATCAGAATTATTTATTGAATCTTCTTTAAAATATAGATT
>CAYSFC010000038.1:0-6508 GCA_964430665.1 uncultured Methanosarcinales archaeon
CAGTAGTAAGTTGACCATACATAACAGATGCACTAATCCCTATACCTTGCTGTCCCCGAGACTGTTTTAAAGAATGAAATTTACTTCCATACAATAATTTTGCAAATATTTTTGGAATTTGTTCTTTCACAATTCCAGGACCATTATCCTCAATAATTACACGAAATCTTTCTTCTCCCATTTCAATAATTTCAACACTTATTTCTGGAAGAATTCCTGCTTCTTCACAGGCATCCAATGAATTATCTACCGCTTCTTTTATTGTTGTAAGAAGAGCTTTTCTTTTATTATCAAAACCAAGTAAATGTTTGTTTTTTGCAAAAAATTCCGCAACACCAATATTTCTTTGACTAGCGGCCATTTCTTCTGCTGTTTTCCCTTTAGTTTTTGTTTCTTTCATACTCATAATTTAGAGTTAAAGTCATTTCTCTTATAAATTTTTCTTAGAATTTAATTAAAACAATAAATTAAACTTATTGAAGGAAAGCATCAAGACCAGTATAATCTTCAATTTGAGTTCCGTCTGGTTCTCTATCTTGTTCAGTTGGCACATAAGTTAAAGTTCCATCTTCATATTGATCAGCCATATCAAATAATTCATATTGTTTACATAAAGTTATAGATTTTTTATCTTGAACTTTATCACAAATATCTCTATTACCACTAACAATTAAACCCATATAACAAATATCTCTACTTTCTTGGTCAACCCGTTCACAAATTTCCTCATCATTATATAACGAAGCAAGTTCAGTAAAACAAGAATTTTTCAAATAAGTATGATCTATTTGATTACAATTAGAAATACCTTCGTTTTTAGTTTCAACATCAATAGCCCTATTAAATAATTCTTCATTACTTACTGTTGTAGGAGTTGTTGGTTCCTCATAATTTACATCTTCAACACTAGTTGGTTCTTCAACATCAATCGGATCACCACTAGTTGGTTCCTCAACATCATCTTCTTCAGGAACTTCCACAGGTTCACCTTCAACAACAAAATATTCTTTAGTTCCTGCAGTTTGACTATCATATACGGCAAGTATTTCTAACTCATAATTTCCAGGAGGTAAGTCAGAAGGAATTTTAACCTTGCCAACAAAACTTAGCGTTGTTTCAAACGCTTTAATTTGTGTTTCCTTTTTTATCAAAACACTATATTCATTTCTCAATATATAATTGTAATAAACATCAACCCTTCCAGGACTTCCCATGTTCGTAGTTAAAGTTTCAAATTTCACATAATCGCCTGGCGCAACAGATTCATCAATATACATAATTTCAACATCAAGTAATTTTCCAAGACCCTCATCTTGACCAAGATTTTGCATAAAAAAGAAAAAACCTGTAGCCACAATAAAAACAACAATAAAAGTCAAACCCAATTTTGTTAAAGTACTTCCACTAATATCGTGTTTATGTAAAACTTCCAAAGGCATATTTCCTTGATAATATTGTTCATTAATGTTGGAGAAAACAGAATTTAAAATTTTTTTATCATATCCTTGTTTAAGTAAATAATCATAAAGTTGTTGAGGAGTATATCCTTTTTGAAGATAAGTGTAAACGTAATTTTGAATTTGTGAAAAATAATTTGTTTGAGTTGTTACTTGATTGTTAACCGAAGATAATTCATTAAACGAATCCTCAATTTGTTTTTCATCATAACCTTTAGAAATTAAATATTGTTTAATTTGTTCTCTAGTATAACCTTGAGATAAAGTTGATTTTATATATTCAGTTAGTTGATTCATTTTTTATAAAAAGAGGTTTTAATTTTGATTCAAATAACACAGTATATTTATCTAAATCTCCAATAATTTCTAAATCTCCAATACATCGAGGAGTTCTCAATTTTAATACAGTTAACATTATTGTATTGTTATCATATAAATCATTTTCAGTTATTAAAAGAGGATTTTCAGAATTAAATTCCACTCCTCCCCACATAGAAGGTATAACTTCAATATCGTCTTTCGGAACTTTTTCTGAACTAAAACAAATTCCTGCGATTTCATTTGTACAATAACTCTTACACTCTTTAGGTATTACAAATCCTTCATTATCAATAAACATAGCATTAACAGTAAAGTAACCAGGCATAATTTTACCCTCATCAATTCTACTTGAGTTAGTAAATCGAACAGCTTCTTGATGTTTATTCAAAGTATTCCCATCATTAATTTTGTTAAAAAATAAAGTAACTTCCTCACGTTGACCAAGAGGTCTAATTTTCATATCATTCAAATCAAATACTTGTATTGTGAAATTTTTAACTGTTTCAGGTTCAAGTTCAAATATTATTAATTGTTCTTCTCCAATATTAGTTGTTATCAATTTATATTGTTTGAAATATCCTTTTTTCTCTGCTGAAATAAAACCATTATAAACAACAGGTGCAGGACCAACAAATTGTATATCTCCTCTTTCATCTTTTTCAGTTACTCCAAGATTTGCAGAAGAATAACCTTCAATACCTAAATCAATCAAAGCTCCTTCAATTTCTTCAAGAGTTTTTGCATCGTAAATTTTAACAGTTAAATTTCCAGATATTTTTTGAGCTTCATTACCAAACAATTTTTTTGTTGCTTGAGGAGTTTCATCAAATTCAACTTCTTTCCCTGCATCAGAACCTTCCAAAGGAATCAATTTTTCTTTCAACATATTTTCATTCCAAGGCAAAGGACCTTTGTTATCAAGATAATCTTGAGATTTTAAATTCTTACGAATATTCGTTTCCAATCCCATGATAAAAACAAAAGGATCTTCTATTCCGTCAACAGAATCAAATTTCATTTCAACCAAAATAGGCATAGTTATATCGTAGTAAAAATCATATTCATATTCAATTTGTTTAGAACCAACAGGAGAAGTTATTTCAGTCCTAAAAGGTTCAACCAAAGCACTAGTACATTTTTTACAATTAACTTTAGAGTACATTGGAAATTTATTATAAATAAAACTTATTTCAGCATCTTTTATAGCATCAGGATTCATAATCCTAGTTTGAGTTCCTAAAAATAAAATACTTTCAGCATCACTAGTTTGAGATAAATCTAATTCCAAAGAATTATCACTTCCCAAAATACGTATCATTTGAATATAACTTTGCATCATTAAACTCAGTTTATTTTGAACATCATTTTGATTCCACATAACATAATCATAACCTTCAGATGTCGCATAAAAAGGAGGTAATTTAGCAGCATTCAAATCACCATAATAACCAATCAAACTCAAAATTAAATTTTCTACAAATTGATATTTTTGATGAGTGTTAGCAAGAGCAACAGCAGTATCAAAATATCTTTTAAAAGGCACATTTAATTCAACATAATATTCAGATATCTTTCTATTATTTTCTTTAACTAAAACATCCATATCATTTCGTATCTTAACTTTATCTTCAGTTATAACTAATTGTATTTCTGGCACATCCAAAATTTCTAAATCAGAATCATACTCTAAAGTTGTTAAATTATCTAAACAATCCAATAAATTTTCTTCAACATATTTTGTTGCCCTAAATTCTATATCTTCAATACTAGGTATTCTAAGTTCTTGAACAAACCCATAATCATTAATCTCATTAGTAGAATAAGACCAATAAGGAATAAAATAATCTTCCATAAACATAATACCATCATTATCTAAAATATCTATAGGATCATAACTAAAACGTCTTTCTTCCATAGGTTCAAGATAACCACCATTCTCAGCAATTTTTCTCAAACCATCTGCAGTTACTTGATGCATACATTGTTCAACATAAGTTTGAACAGGTTTAAGTTTAGAATCTACTTCTTTAACATTTTCTAATTGTTTTTCTTGAAATTCATCAACAAGTTCACTTTTATTGTAAAAAAATAATCCTGCAACTATTACAAGAATCAAACCCAATATTACAAATAACGTAACTTGCCCTTTTTTTGAATTCATTTTTGTCTCACACACCTTTAATAGCATCATAATAAATATTTGAAGTAAATGATCTCAGGAATAAATATACTCCCCAAAACAAAACCATAAAAATTATTCTCGATACAATAACAACTCCTGTTTGAATTAATAAACCATACATAATTAAAATCACAAAAGAAGATACAAAAAGTAGCAATAAAGATGTTAAGTGAATCAAACTAAAACTCTTAAAATCATCATAACTTATTATTTTCTTTTTAGATTTTTTCTTCGCAAAATACAAAGGAATGATTGTTTGTACATATGAATGTAACAACATACAAAACAATAAAATTGCCAAACTATATTGCATCATATAATACATCCAATACGAAGTTAAATAAAGTAAAATTAATCCTATTAATAACGAAGTACTAAAAACCCTTATACAATATTTCCAATCAAACTTTTTAATTTTAGTAGAATATTTATAAGTAAAAGTATCTTTAACAGATTTAGTAAACGCAAGTAAAATTATCAATGAAATAATAATTGTAACAACTTTATTTGTAAAGGATTGAATTTTATCAGTCATTCCTCCACTAACAGGATTCTCAACATCATTCATAATAATTTGTTGAAGTTCTTCTTGAGTATATTCTTCATTACCCATAACTTTTTTAGCTTCTGAATTTAAATAGATTACAGACATAGATAACATAAATATTATTACTAGAAAAAAAGCTAGTTGTATAGAATTTAAAATCTTATAATTTTTCTTATATTTCTTCCACTCTTTCTTTAAAATATTTTTTTTCATTTTAATCAATCTCCACAACATTTGTCACATATTCATATTTTCCAAGTTTTATTTTCATTTTAGTTATGTTTGCATCAGTATATTCTGCTTTATAATCAACCCATTCTTCATTAGAAGACAATTCTTTGCTCGCATAATCTTTCCAGACTTCACCATTGTATTGCTCGATTTCAATTTCAACAGCTCCATCAATATCATCAACCATACGTACAAACCAACTTACTTCATAAAGATAATCTTCTGCAGTTTTCTTTTTTGTAGCTTGCAAAGTAACTGAAGTTTGCATAAATACTGTAAAGTAACTTTCTCTATTATAATTTTCATCATCAGTTTCAAAAGAAGTAGTTAATTTTCTACTACACAATTCTTTCTCTTCTCCACTAACAGGATAAAATAATTCATCTAAAGGAAGAGCTGCCAAAACAACATTTATTGAAATGATTAAAATCATAATCCAAAGTAAAATATTTTTGTTCATATTATTCCCTCACAATATTCATTTTCAACTTTCTTTCCAATAAATGGTGAAATAAATGAGTTTAAAGTAGAATCTAAATCATTCCAAAATTGATAAATTTTTACACCTTCGCAAACAATAGCTGGTGAAAAAATAGTTCCACATTGAGCGCCTATAGCAAGTGGTGAAAACATTTCTAGTAAAAAACAACCAGTACTAAAACCAAGACTCCACCATTCTTCTGGTTGCATATTTGCAACATCTCCATAAATAATGTCAATCCAATCATCAATATTATCTCCTTCTGCTGTGAAGTATGCTCCTGTATAATACAAACATTTTTCAGCTCCATAAGTTCTTTCACACATTTGTATGGGTGTTCCTGAAGCTATGCTTTCTTCAATACATGTATATTCTTTACACAACATTTGCATTTTTTTCTCTTTATTATAAATATTCGCAGGCCAACATCCGCAACCTGCTGATACAGTCATGCTTTTGTAAGGGTCGAAATCGGGATCGTTTGCTAAAGATAAGGCGATGTTGTTAGCTGTATCATACCAATCTTGAGCACTCATATCATATAATGTTGCAGTGTCCCAGTATAATGCAAAATCTGATCTAGCTTCAGGATAAGTAAGTTTTCCAATTATTTTATTATCTTTTGTAGCTTCACTTGTAGTAATGTCTCTATTCAACCTAACTAAGGTATCTGTAAATTCTTGTCTTCCATATTCTTCAAAACCTTTTTCAAGTGTTAAATCTATAATTTCATCTACGGTGGGTTCAGATTTTGGATCTAAATTTCTCACTGCATCAGTAACTGTTTTTCCTAGTTTTTCTTTATCAGAATCTGCATCGGCTGATTTTTCATCTTCAGTCTCTTCTTTCTCTTTCTCTTTTCCAGTTAATTTGTTTAAATTTTCTTCTGCCCTTGCAATATTTTCTTTAGTAGTTGCCAATTGTGTCTCAGCCATAGAAACATCAACTTTAGCACTAGCAACATTTTTATTCAATTCATCATAATGCTTTTCTGCCGCATCTTGTAATCCTTCTTGGGTTTCCATAGTTGAATCTAATCTAGTTCCTTGTTTTTCAAGTTCTTGTCTCAAAGCAGCTCTATTTTCATCATTAGGATCTTCTTTGTAAGCATTTGAAACTTTCTTTAAATCTTCTGCTTTTTTAGTTTCTTCCTTTAGTGTTGTTTTTTTATCTTCGACATTTTTTTCTTCAGTTTTAATTGTTTCATCTTTATTCTCTACAGTATCTTGCAATGTTTTCAAATCAGTAAAAGATTTAACAGCACTAATAGTTGTAGTTGCTAAAGAAAT
>CAYSFC010000039.1:0-189 GCA_964430665.1 uncultured Methanosarcinales archaeon
TCATTAATGAAAGAATGAAAATGGCGCCACGACCCGGATTTGAACCGGGAATTCCTAACGGAACAAGCTATCACAGGTTCCTGCAGAACTGCTAGCAGAACCCAGAAACTTTCCAGGCTTGCGCAATACCGGATTATGCGATCGTGGCATGAATGTAATGATTGACAAGAGCGCGACTGAAGAAAGCCT
>CAYSFC010000039.1:289-6087 GCA_964430665.1 uncultured Methanosarcinales archaeon
CTTCAAGTATGCGATCGTGGCATGAATGTAATGATTGACAAGAGCGCGACTGAAGAAAGCCTTTTGCGTCTTCAAGTATGCGATCGTGGCATGAATGTAATGATTGACAAGAGCGCGACTGAAGGGGTTTCCACTTCAAGTATGCGATCGTGGCATCAATCAGGACAAAGAATAAGAAGTTTCTTTTTAAACTTAACGGGAATTAAATTATTAAAATACTAATTTTTATCATAATAGAAACAAATATAAATAAGTGTTTAATTTATTAAACATATGTTCAAAGAATTAAACATTTTAAAACTTTTCTTCGAAGAACCAGCAAGAGAATTTAACGTAAGAGAGATTGCTAGAATTTTAAAAATATCTCCTGCAACCGCAAGTAAAAAATTAAAAAAATTACATGTATATTCTTTTTTAAAATTTAGAAAAGAACGAATTTTAGATTTATATAAAGCAAATTTTGATTCCGAAGAATATAAAGATCTTAAAATATATTATACTATTAGAAAATTAAAAACATCTAATTTCATTAATGAAATAAATAAATTTTATTTGTTTCCTACAATAATTTTGTTTGGTTCATGTTCTAAAGGAGAAGATATTGAATCAAGCGATATAGATTTGGTGATAATTTCAGAAAAAACAAAAATATTTCCTGAATTAAAAAAATTTGAGAAAATATTTAAAAAAGAAATTCAAATATTTAATATCCGGAAGATTTCCGAAATTCCCAACAAACATTTAATTAATAACATTTTGAATGGTATTACTATTCAAGGTGGAGTAAATGGATTTAACTGAATGTTTTAAAAAACAACAAATAATTAAAATTGCTTCCAACGAATATAAAGTAAATTCTTTAATTGAAATGTCTGATTTAAAAGAAGAAGTTGTTAATCAATCAACATTTAGTGAACGTAATATTGCTGTTTATGTTTCTTTGGCGTATGATTCTTTAAGAGAAGTATTGGAAGCAATATGTATATCTAAACAATATAAAGTTATATCTCATATATGTATTGGAGAATTATTAAGAGAAATTATTTCAGATTTTGACTATATTTTTTTCGATGAAATAAGAAAAACAAGAAATTGAATTAATTATTATGGAACTAAAATTGATTTTGAACATGGAAAATCCATGATAAAAAAAATATTCCAATTTAAAATGAAATTACTCGAAAATTTAAAATAATTACAAATAAAAAATTATTTTGTTTTAAATGTTGATTGCAATGAAATAAACTTACTTAAAATTCATCAGAAGGATTTCCTCTCTGAGATGTATCTGCACCAGCAATAATAATATCATCTATTCTTAAAATTAACACCGCAACCTCAGAAGCACTCATTAAAGCTTGAGTTTTAACTTTTAAAGGTTCAATTATTCCTTCTTTAATTGAGTTTAAAATTTTCCCATTACTTACATTCAATCCAGCCCATTTTTTGCCAGTATTATGTGCAGCAACTAAATCTGAAATAACATCCACAGGATCCAAACCAGCATTTTCTGCCAAAGTTCTAGGTATTATTTCCATTGCTTTTGCATAAGCTCTTACAACTAATCTTTCTTTACCTCTCAAACTTTCTGAAAATGATTTTAAATTTCTCGCAAGTTCAATTTCACAAGCTCCAGCCCCTCCTACAATAGACATATTTCCTAAAGCAGAAGAAACATTTCCTAAAGCATCATCAATAGCTCTCTTTACTTCATCAGCAATGTGTTCAGTTGTAGCTCTCACAAGAATTGTAACTGCTTTTGCACCTTTACATTCTCTTATAAAAGTCATCATTTCATCGCCAACTCTACTTTCTTCAACTAATCCACTCTTACCCAAATGACTTTTTTCCAAATCATTAACTGAATTAACTATTGTTGCACCTGTTGCAGAAGATAATTTTTCTAAATCTGATTTTTTAACTCTACGAACAACATAAATTCCTTCCTTAGCTAAAAGATATTGAACAACATCGTCCACACCTTTCTGACAAAGCACAACATTTGCTCCAATTGAAACTATTTTTTGAACTTGTTTTTTCAACATGTTTTCTTCCATATCTAAAAATTCTTGTAATTTTGAAGGATCTGTAATTGAAATTTTACTTTCAGTCTCAGTTGTTTGAATCTCTAAAGCTCCACTAACTAAAGCTAATCTAGCATTCTTAATTTGTTTAGGCATAGATGGATGAACTTTTTCTTTATCAATAACTATTCCTTCAATTAATTCTGAATTGTGAACTGAAGAACCTACTTTGGTTTCAATTTTAATATTATCTAAATTAGAAGAATCTTCTAAATGTGAAATTGCGTCAACTACAATTTTAGACAACTTTTCTTTTGCATCTTCAGCAACTTTACCTGTCATTGCAGTCATTGCAAGTTTATTAAGAATGCTTTTATCTTTAGAAGTTATTTTTTCACTCATGTTTGTCAAAATTTTCTGAGAAGTTCTTGCAGCTAATCTAAATCCTTTGCTTACAATAGTTGGGTGAATATTTTGTTCTAATAATGCCTCTGCTTTTTTAAGAAGTTCTCCTGCCAAAACAACTGCAGTAGTAGTTCCATCACCAACTTCTTCTTCTTGAGTTTTTGCAATCTCAACAATCATTTTTGCAGTAGGATGTTCTATATTCATTTCTTTTAGAATTGTAGCACCATCATTAGTTATTGTAACATCTCCTAAAGCATCAACAATCATTTTATCCATGCCTTGTGGTCCTAAAGTAGTTCTAACTGTTTCACCAACTAACTTTGCTGCAAGAATGTTCATACGTTGAGCACTCTTACCAATTTCCCTACTAGAACCTTCAGAAAGTAAAACATTTCCATTATTTTGATCTTTATTCATATTACCCTCTATATTGTTATTATCTACATATTTATAAAATTAACTTCTCTTCAGGAAATACATAATATTTAAATACTCTTTTGTTACTAAATTGTATAAGAGGTTGAGTACATGTCAGACGATTCTGAATACGAGTTGCTTCCACACGAAGAAATAGAACATTTAAGGAATGAAGTTGAGAAGCTTAAAAACAATCCGCTAGGTAAGAGATACGGTGGTGTTGATCTAATAGATTCAGTTCATAATTTAACGAATTCTATAAATCATATGAATAAAGTTTTTGAACAAACTAATCAAGAAATGCTCCAAGAATTTGAATCATCTTCAATAGATGGCCAATTTAAGTCTTTGGCTTCCCAAAACGAACAAATTGCAAAAGGAGTAGTAACTGTGGTTGAATTAGTTCAAAAACAAACAGATGTTTTAAATTTAATAACTCAAACTATGAATAACATAAATAAACGAATAAACGATGTAGAACAAAACACAATTCAATTACCTAAAAACGAATCAAACGATTTATCTAATACAGATTCTATAATTGATGATTCTGCAGAAAATAATCAACAAAATACAAATCAAAAACCTGTTCAAAATCAAATGCCTAATTTACCTGAACCACCCACACAACAAAATCAACCTAATCTACCTCCAGATATGGGAAATTCTCAAAATAATTTTCCAAAAGATATACCTCCTTTAGACTTACCTCCACCAAAGAAAAAAGGTTTTTTAGGTAAGATGTTTTAAAATGGTATCTTTTTTAACAAAACATTTTTTTGCTTCTCTTTGCTCAAATTATTCTAGTTTTGAAAAGCCAATACATAAACAAAGAGTACAAAAATTAAGTTTGGAAGGAGTTTCTTCTAAAAATAAATTAAGAATACACAAATTAAGACATACAAGAAACAAAATCAGCAAATATGATGAAATTTATTCCAATTTAAAGGCTGTTGAGAAATTAATACATTTAAAACAAAAACAAAACCTTATTTCCCCTAAACATGCAGCTCAATATTTAACTCAAACCTCTAAAATGCTAAAATTGTTGACACAGAAACGTTCTAAATTGTCTAATAATTAATTACTATTAAAGGACAAATTTATAAATAAATAAGTATTTTTACTCTTTATGGGATTATTAAAATCTGTTTTAAAATGGAGTGCCTTATCATTATTTTCTATTTACAATACTATTAAAGCAGATGAAGTTATAAATCAAGTTTGTGTAAATTCTTTTGAAAGTTTAAAAATAAATCAACCATATAAAATTGTTAATCCTTTAAATTCCAAAGATACATTGGATTTAAAATTGATAAGTTCCAATAGAATGAACCAACTTTACGGAGAACCTCTTTGGGGATGTTCCTTATATGATACAATTCATGTTTCAACAGGTGCAGGACACAAAGAAATAAACTCTATCGGAGAGTATGTAGGAAAACATGCACCAAAAATTGCAGTCCACGAAATAGGCCATAGAAGTACTCCTTCCAAATTAACTTTTTATTCTTACAAAAATTATGGTTTGGCTACAACTTTAAACCTTTTAGAAACATCAAATCCGCAAAGTTCTTTTTTAGACAAAAAAATAAATAAAATTTTAGAAAGATCGCGTTTAGAAATACAAGTAGAAGAAGCCAAAGCAATCTCTTTTGAGTTAGATAATTACGAAAAATACAATCCTGAATTAGTTAAACAATCCGCATCACATTACCTGTTTTTCAAATTTAGAGACCACGAAGTAGGAAATATTATGGCATTGTATTTGCAATATAAATTAGGTTCTTTTAAAGAAGCGCATAAATTTATTTCAGAAAGTTCTGTAGATGAAATGAAATCAACTTTATTAAATTTGTATGATATAAATGAACAAGAAAAATTCAACAATCACCTCAAGAAAAAATTCAACATATACATAATTTTAGGTCATCAAAGAGATCCTAGAAATAGAAATAAATTTGACACAGAAAAAGAACTTGTAGCAGATTATTTTGTTAAAAAATTCATACCAATAAATGTGTTGGTTGAAGATTACAGTTCTAAAGATTTAATTCAAGATTTCAATTATTTAGTTCAAAATAATTCTAATTTTTTTGAAGAAAGTTATAGAAATAAAACAACAACTACAGGAGAAAAAGAACATTTCAAAGAAATTCTAAACACTTTCAAATAAATAAAAATTCTCTTAGAAATAAAATAATAAAAACAAAAATTAACCCATAGCTAAATCCATATTTGCTACTTTAGCGTTTCCAATTCCTTCAATTTTAACCATTTCATCACAAATAGCATCGAAGTCTTTATCATCGCTAACTTCATACATTGCATAAATTAACAATTTTTTTAAACCAAAAGCAACAGGTTCAATTTTTTTTTGCATTTCTCCTTTAGCACCAGCATTTTTTGCAATTTCCATAAGTTTATCTTGTAAACTTTCTATGTCAATATCTGGTGATTCAGGCATAACTTCAAAAGTAATTATCGCATTTGCCATATTAATTTCCTCACAAATTAGTTAGGTCCTACAAATCCGCATTCAGGACATTTGTATTTTACTGCCGTTTCTCTACATTTCTTGCAACGAACTAATTCATACTTTCCACATCCAGGACATAAGAATGAAGTTGAACCTTGATCGTTTGCCAATGAAGTATTACATGATGTACATTTTTTTGTGTCTGTCATAGATTGTGAAGAAGTCCCATTTTATTTATAAACCTTTCTTAACTATTTAACATAAAAGTAAGTTATAATTTTCATCTAAATTTAACAACGTTAAGTATATAAACAAGAGATTAGTTCTTGATATTGATTATGCCAGCTAAAAAGACGAAAAAAACAGCAGAAAGCGAAGAAAAACCAAAAAAAGAAGTTTCTAAAACTAAAAAAACTTCAAGTAAAAAAACTTCAGGAACAGAATTAGTAATACAACCCGAATTAAATATT
>CAYSFC010000040.1:0-5788 GCA_964430665.1 uncultured Methanosarcinales archaeon
CTTCTTTAACTTGTTGAACTTCTTTAACTTGTTGAACTTGTTCAGTTGGTTTCGTTTGTTCTTCATCGGTTCCTCTTCCTTTCTTTTTTCTTTTTACCAAATGAGAAATACCTTTAACAGCTCCTTTAATTAAATCTCCACCTGGAACTATTGATAATAATGTACTTCCGAGTTTTTTGAAAAAGCTTCCAATTCCTTCACCTGTTTCATTTAAATATTGTTCTGCCATTGAAGAAAATTGGTCCAAATCTGCTTCTATTTCTTCAGGAGGTTTTTCTGTACTTTTAAGCCAAAGTAATTGTTTTGGAGTAAGCATTTTTCTTATTTTTATCATATCTGCTTTATCTTCTAAATGTAAACCAGATCCAAACTTTTCTTGAATTTTTTTATATTTTGTAATATCACGTGTTATTGTGTCCTTTACTTTTTTTTCTAATAAATTCAAATAATTATTAACATTTGCAGAAGTATTATATTTTTCTAATTGTTCTTTTATATCAGCTTTTAAATTTTTAATTAAATTTTCGTCTTGTTCTCCTGGGTTTTTAAATTTAACAATATATTCTGAAACAAGATCGTTTATATACATATTTGTTAAATCTTCAAATGGTTTTAAATTTCCAAATTCTTTAGGAACAATTAAATTAAATTGTTTAACAAAAGCGTCCTCATCTTCAAATTTTTCAATTTCATCATCATCAATATATTCAGGATCAACAATTTGAGAATCAATAATATTTAAATTTTTAATACTTTCAATACCTTCTTCAATTAATGATATTAATTTATTTGAATCTTCTTCTGAATTCATTGTACTTAATTTATCAAATAATATTTGTCTTTTTTCATCATAATTATTATCTTCAACTCCAGAGATTTTATATATATAATTTTTTACGAAATTATAAATATCAGGATTAAATCCTCTCAAATAAAAATATCCTCCTTTTGATTTTGAAATATAATATTCAACCAATTGTCTTAAATTAGATAATGAATCGACGTATTCATAAGGAACGTTTAATTGATTTGGTAATTCAATAACAGCAGATCTATAAAGTTTTTTTAATTTTTCAACAACCACGTTTTCATTTGATTCTTCTCTTATAATTTCTAAAACTTTATTTTTTAATTCTTCGATTTTTAAAGTACTTCCCATAGGTTTAATATCAGAATTTAATAAATTTTTAGTAATGTCATAAATTTCTTTATTTGAAGTTGGAATTCCAATTGAAGAAAGTTGTTTTTTAATACTTTTAAATTTGGAATAATTTCCTTTTGGTCTAAGTTTATACTTTTTATATTTTTTTAAATCGTATATTTTACCCATCACACTAAATAAAAAAAATAATTTATATTTTATAATTTTTATTTTCCGTTAATAATTAATGAAGTTTTATCATCTGAAATTTTAATAAGTTTTGAAGTTAAACTCCATGTATATAATACAGAGTTTGCAGGAATTGCGGTGTTGTTACTATCAACAACTTCAATTGTATAGTCAATTGATTCATTTGAAATAGAATCAAATCTTGGAAATAGAGCATTTCCGATATAAAACATTGGACCAACTTTTAAAAGTTCTGATATTGATAAAGAAGGAGCTGTAGATGGGAAAGATAATCTTGCATTAATTTCTTTGTAAGTATGTCCTAAATAAGAAACAACTTCTAATCCTTCACTTAAATTTCTTGGTTGAGTTAAACTTCCACCGTCAATGGATATTTGAGAAGTTGTAAGAGAAGGGTAAGTGAAAAGATTTGTTGTAGGGTTATAACATATAGCACCAAGATGTGTTGCTGCTGTAGAATTAAAGCCTGCACGGTATGTAAGATTAGTTTGTCCTGTATTTAATCTTTGTACATTAATTTGTTTTCCATCCATATTAAAGTAAGGATGAGCATCGTATTGTGCTTGGAATTCTGCGGTTGGGATAATTGTTTTATAAATAAATTTCATTTCTGATATTGCGAATGTTGAACCTGTAACATTAAATCTTGAACTATTTTGACCAATGTCATCAATAAGTTTGACTTCAATTCTAAAATTTTTTTGGAATCTAATTGCAGGATCTTTAAATAATTCTGAAAGATTACTAAGTCTTATAAAGAAATAAGATCCTGAAGTAGAGAAAATAGAATTAACTTGTGCTGGTGTAAGTGCAGTAATACCTTTGTTAAAATACTCATCACTATATAAATAATTAAATTCCTCATTTGAACAATTTAAAAGGCCGTTAAGGAGATGATGAATTCCGACATATCTTTTTTGAATGTGTAAAATATTTTTATCAGCCATATAAATTGAAATACTTTCAATAATATCAGCAATAGAATTTGGACAACTTGTAACAACTGTTGCGTCGCCTGTTCTTATTATTTTAAAAGCAATTGCCATATCAGAGTGTGTAACGAACTTGTTTGTTAAAGTAACTGTATAAGATTTATTTGTTCCTGTAAAAGAAATTGGAACTAAATCAGAAGATTCAATTGATCTATCTGTTGTAAGTCCAAGTATTGGAGGAGTTTGAAGAGACATAAAATTTGTTTCATCTTCTTCTTTTATTTCAATGTTTGATTTAACTTCTTGATCTGTCATCATCTAATATAAAAAAAATAAATAAATTTTTATTATTTAAGATTTTTTATAAAAATAGAAAAAATAAAATAATAAATTTAAATTTAAATAAAGTTTTTAAAGAAATCTGGTTCTTCAATATTTTTTTCTTCAATATTTTTTTTAATAAAACTTACGTTCTCTGGAATTGTAAGATTAGGACAAAATCTTTTATTCATTTTTCTTATAATACTTTGTCTTATTGGACATAATTTTGAAAATGTTGCTAATCCATGACCAGCAAGATAAATTGAACCTCCCTTATGTGGAATAATATTTGTTTCACCAGATTCTGCCATTTTTTTAAATTCTTCTTTTTCTTCAGGATCTAATTTTTCCATTACCTTATCAAATATTACACCTGGTTTTTCTTTAAAGAATTTTTTAACTTTTGGTGCTTCTTGTATTGCTTCTATTGTTGTTTTAATTTTTGGAGATTTTTTTGTTAATTTTTCAAGCTGTTTTTTTCCAACTTTTTTAGCATGTTCAAGTATACTTTTTTTGTGTGTTTTTGCGTATTTTAAAGCTTTTTTACCACCTCTTTTAAATAATCCAACAAGTTTCTTTCCAATTTTTTTAAATCCTCTTAATATAGCAGCTCCTATTCCATTACCATGAATAGCTTCTTCTTCTGCTGCCATTTTTTGTACGTCCTGTTCTAGTTCTGCTAAGAAAGAAAGAACAGCTGGAGCAATAATAATTCCTTCTTCAATAAGTGATTTATTCATGTCATAATCAGTAAAATTACACGAGTCATATAAACGATAAAAATTTCTATTGTTTAGAGAAATTTGAGCAAGTTGGTAAAAGTACATCACTATCAATAAAAAAAATAAATTAAAATTATTAATTTTAAAAATCTATATAATGAACATCTTCAATTAATAAAACTGGTCTTACGGAATCTACAACGTCATCATTATCTGCGTTAATGTTTACAGAACATCTGTATGGTTCTTTTAATTCTTCTTTTATGTAATTTTGACTACCTAAAAACAATCTTGCAACGTCAAATGAATATTTACTTACTGTTGTTGGTGTTAAAGGAGAATCTGTTTTATTATATACTTGTCTAAAAACAGAAGATAATGGTTTTCCTGAAGAAGTACATGTGCTTGTTTTTGTTTTTAATTCTAAAGAATTAATATCTTCAAGATATGGAGCTGGTAAATTTATATTTTTTAAAAGATATGACAAATGAATTGCTGCTGTATTATTTGTTGTAAATGTAATTGTTCCTGATTTTCTTTTTAAGTTACCATAAACGGAATATTGTTTCTTTTTTGTAATTTTTACTGTATCAAAAATGTCTGCATCTTTATTATCAATTAAACTATACATATTACAATGAGTAAATTCTTTTAAAATATCATCGTTTGAAATAAAATCAAAAGCTGTAAGTGTATTATTAAGTGCTAACCATACTAAAATACGAGAATCTATAAGTTGAATTTGTTCTGCGTATGAAGATTTTTCATTTCCTATAACTGTTTTTTCGTTTTCTTTATATTTGTAATATAATTCAATTTCAATTGTGTTAATGTTAATTGGTCTAGTAACATTTAATACATCTGTAATATAATAAAGTGGTGTAGAAAGATATTTATTAAATGAACTTGCTGGAATAAATGATTCAATAACATCTTCATCAAACTCTGGTTGTGTTGTTACACCTTCCATATAATCAGCAACTTTATAAATATCTCTTGGGTCATAGAAGAAAGTATCATTTGCCATACTCTTTTTTAATTGTTCATTTGATTTATAGAAATAATTTAAAAGATGTACACTTGGGTCTTCAATAACATCAACTTGTTTACCATTAATCTTTACAATCATAACAGAATAAATGTCGAATAATGTTGGAAATAAAATTGAAGTGTTTGTTGAAGTGTAAGTGATTGGAGTATCAACATGGTGAGAAATTGCTAAAGATTTTAATGAAATAGATTTTTGGGAAGTTACGTCGAAAAAGTAACTTACTTTATTTTTTGTTTTTTCAATAACAGTTGCTTTTGTGAACTCAGGGGTGTTAAGTACTGCGGCATCGATCATTAAATCGGTACCTTGTTCATATTGTTCAACTAAATTAAGATCTGTTGTTTCCATATCAATTACCATAAAAAAAATAATAAAATTTTTATTTTTTAAGTAATTGTTTAAAATCTAATTTTGGTTCAAAATCTAAAAGATTTTTAAAATTTATACCATTTCCAACCTTTACATTCATTAAATCTTTAAATGAGAATTCTTTTTCTTTTTTTGTCTCTTCGATAATATCTTCCTGATCCTCAAATTCACAATTATCTAATCTTGTATTAATACCATTTCCTGCAATTGTTTCTTTTAATGAAGTGTCTTTTTTTTGTTGTAAAATATTATCTCTACAATAATATTCGTTTGAAAAAGAAGGTAAAATAACATAATCATATTTACCATCTAAATGTTGAATTATTTTATTAAATTGGCTTGTTGTTTTTGAAACTATTTCAGCAAGTGATTTTGCTGTTGCACCTACGAAAGGAGCATTAAATGCCATAATGTGAGATAAATTTGATCTTGCTGTGGTTGGTAAATTAAATGGCGATTGAGTAATAATAATAATCGATTGATTTTGTGGTCTAATGGTTCCTAATATTTCTGATATTTTTTCAAATTCCTTTTTTGTTTCAAAGTCATCTGCTAAAATAAGTGTTTTCTTTGGAAATAATTTTTGATTACTAAATTTTGTGAATAAATTTGCTGAAACAACGTCTTCTTTATCATAAAAAGAAATTGGTTTTTTTATATTATTACAATATCTTTTAAGTGCTCTATAAATGGGTTGACCTCCTTGTATTTCCTCATTAATATCCATATGTGGAATTGATGAACATTTTGTAATTACACATAATTTTGAAAAATCTAATATAGGGATAATATCTTTAATAATCGCAAAAGTTTTACCAGATCCTGATGGAGCTGAAACTAATAATCTAATTTCAGAATTTAAATTAAAAGGAAATTTATGCTTATAGTCAAGTTTATTTTTTTCTATTTCTGATGCAAGTAAGTCTTCAATACTCATAAGTCAATTAAATTAAAAAAATAAATTAATTTTTTAAATATTTTAATGTTTAAACAAAAACGTAAAATTAGTTTAAAAAAAATATTTTTTTTAATTTAATATATT
>CAYSFC010000041.1:0-5636 GCA_964430665.1 uncultured Methanosarcinales archaeon
TTGCCAGAGAAAATAAAGAATGGAAGACAAGTGATGAACTTAGAGACAAATTAAAATCTAAAGGAATACAAGTAATTGACTCTAAAGAAGGTCAAAAGTGGAAAAAGATTTAAATAAGAGTTATATAAAATAAAGATATGGTGAGAAATAGAGGTCAGTCTGCTGCCGAATACATGTTGGTAGTTGCATTAGCTTTACTTATTGTAGTTCCGGGTTCTATGGTGTTTTATTCATATTCTACTGATTCTAAAGCTTCTCTTGTAAATTCACAAATATTCAAATTAGGAAATACTTTAATCGATAAGGGTGCTGAAATGTATTCCATAGGTGACGATTCTTGGCAAACCATAGATATTACTGTTCCCGAACAAGTTGAATTTATAAAAATATACAATAGTTCTGATTATAGTGAACTTGTTATTCGTCGTACTGATCCTAAGCCTTCAGAATCCGTTTTCTTTTCTAGCACTCCTTTATGCAATGCAACTCATTGCGATTGCACAGATGGTTGTGAATTGAATCTTGGAAAAGGTATAAACAAAATTAGAGTTATATCTGTGGATGGAAAAATACATTATACGTTAAAATGAAAAAAGGACAAAGTGCAATAGAATTTGTAATATTATTTTCTTTTATGATTTTAATATTTGCAGGATTCTTTGTTGCAATACAAGCAAAAATAATAGATGCTACTGAGAGAAAAGATGAATCTTATTTGGCCGAAATAAATGATTTGTTGATTTCAGAATTTTCTTTAGCAGAGCGTACAAAAACAGATTATCACAGATATTTTTCATTACCTACAAGCATACAAGGAAATACATATGATGTAATGTTGGTTGATAGATACGAATTAGTTGTAACTGCAGGAGATAAAGAATATGTTGATTTTTTGAACACAGAAGTTCTTGGTTCTTTAAAAATTGGAAGAAATGAAATTCACCATGTAGATGGTGTCATGAACGTTAATGGGGAACTAATTAATGATAGTAAATATTCAGGATTATTTCTAAATTTTAATGCAGAATTATGTTACATTTATGAAAACACTTTAGTTGATATATATGGAAGTACAAGTGACATAAATTTATGTCAACACTATGATGATTTAGGAGTAAAACAAGATTTCTTAAAAGAATGTAGGGATTGGATGGAAGTGTGCTATACAACACAACATCCTAGCTAATTCTCCTGTCTGATGCTAGATAATTATATATATTAGTTGGATTTTTAAAATAATATGAGAATAACTAAAATAACTTTAGTAAGAAAAAAAATTTCTGAAGATCAAAATATAAATCAATTACTTCTCAGGTTTGGTGAAAGTTTAGGGTTATTTTCTACAAGAGACAAAGACAAAAGTTGTTATAGAATATTTATTCTTTTAATTAAAGCATTGAAGTTAAACTTAGAAATGAGTTCCGACGAAATAGCTTCACAAACAGGATTAACTAGAGGAACAGTAATACATCACCTAAATCATTTAATGGAAACTGGAATTGTGACAAGCAATAGAGGAAAATATTTCTTAAATGTTAGAAATCTTGAAGAGTTAGTTGAACAAATGAGAAAGAGTGTTAATCTTGTATTTGATGATCTTAATTATTTAGCAAAAAATATAGATAGAACATTAGATTTAGATTGATTACTACTATATAATTTTACGTTAAGTATATAAATATAAACTTCTAGATAGAATGCATGGAAGATTCGACAGTAGACTATTCTGCAACTAAACATTTAATCGCTTATTTTAGTATGGAAATTGCATTAACTGAAAACATACCAACATATAGTGGAGGACTAGGAGTTTTAGCAGGAGATAGTATAAAATCTTTTGCAGATTTAAATTTGGATGTAGTTGGAGTTACTCTTCTAAGTGAGAAAGGTTATTTTAATCAAGATTTTGATGAACGAAATTATCAAAAAGAAGTTCCTGTTAATTGGAATAAAGAAAAATATTTGAAAAAATTAGACGTTCAAACTTCAGTCAACATAAATGGAAGAAATATAGAAGTTACTGCTTGGGAATATTATTTAATAGGTCACATGGGAAAACCTGTAAGAATAATTTACTTAGATACAAATTTACCTCAAAATTCTGAAACAGATAGAAATTTAACTTCATACCTTTATGGTGGTGATGTTAATTATCGTTTAGAACAAGAAATAATTTTAGGAGTTGGCGGATTAAAAATATTAAGGGAATTAGATATTGCTCCAAAAAAATATCATATGAATGAAGGACATGCAGCTTTTTTAACTCTACAAATAATGCAAGAATTAAAAGAAGAAGTACCTTCTTTCCAAGAGAGATATAAAATAGTTAAAGATCTTTGTTCATTCACAACCCACACACCAATACCTGCAGGACACGATGCATTCGACGAAGTAGTTGTTCAAAATTATTTAGGGGATTTATTTCCAAAAGAATTAAGAAATTATATTTGTGTTGGAGGAAAATTTAGCATGACTCTTTTAGCTTTACAATTCTCATCATATACAAATGCAGTCTCGAGAAAACACAGAAATGTTTCATTGAAAATGTTTCCAAATTATGCCATTGATTATATAACTAATGGAGTTCATTCCTCAACATGGATACATCCAATATTAGCATCTTTGTTGGATAAATATATTGTTGATTGGAGATCTAATCCAGGAGAACTTAGAAATTGTCATAAAATCCCTTTACAAGAACTAAATTTAGCACACAGAAAATGTAAAAACGATTTAATAAATTTAATTAAGGAAAAAAACGGTATTGACTTAGATCCTCATGTTTTTACAATTGGTTTTGCAAGACGAGCAACATCATATAAACGTGCAGAATTATTATTCAAAGATTTTGAAAGATTAAAAAATATGGCTGACAAAATAGGTAAAATTCAAATAATTTTTGCAGGTAAAGCTCATCCAAGAGATTCTCAAGGAAAAGAAATAATTCAAAGAATAAAAGGTTTAACTTACCATGGCACAAATAATTTGAGAATTGTTTTCATTAATAATTATGATATGGGTGTTGCAAAAAAATTATTAGCAGGAGTAGACTTGTGGTTAAATACTCCTAAAAGACCTTTAGAAGCTAGTGGAACTAGTGGAATGAAAGCAGCACATAATGCAGTACCATCACTCTCAATTTTAGATGGTTGGTGGATTGAAGGTTGTATTGAAAATATGACTGGCTGGGCCATTGGTAAAGAAAACGTTTATGGCGATGATTTTAGAATTGATGAAGAAGATGCTTCAAGCTTATATGAAAAATTAGAACAAAAAATAATCCCTTTGTATTATAATGATAATGAAGGTTACTTAAATGTAATGAGAAATACTCTTTCAATTAATGCCAGTTATTTCAATACCCACAGAATGGCAAAACAATATATTATAAGAGCATATGTTCGAAGAAATAAATTAACATAAACCAACATAAATATTTAATATAAATTATTTAGTTGAGGTTAAAAAATGTCAAAAATACAAAAAATACATGCAAGACAAATTCTAGATTCAAGAGGAAATCCTACAATACAAGTTGAACTCACAACAAAAAAAGGAAAAGTAAGTGCTATGGTTCCAAGCGGAGCTTCAACAGGAGAAGATGAAGCCTTAGAATTAAGAGATAACAAAAAAGAATATAATGGAAAATCAGTAAAAAAAGCAATAAACAATATCAATAAAATTATTGCACCTATGCTTAAAGGAGAATCTGTTTTAGATCAAGAAAATATTGATGTAATTATGATAAGAAAAGATTCCACACCAAATAAAAGAAAATTAGGTGCGAATGCAATACTTGCTGTTAGTATGGCTATCATGCGTGCAGCAGCTCTTGAAAATAATATTGAATTATATCAATATATTGCTAAAAAATTAAAAACCAAGAATTACATTCTTCCAATACCTTATGCAAATGTTATCAATGGAGGAGTCCATGCAGGAAATGATTTGGAATTTCAAGAATTTATGATAGTTCCAGTTGGTGCAAAAAGTTTTACTGAAGCAACACAAATGATTTCTGAAACCTACCATAAAATAAAAACTATTTTAGAAAAAAAATTTGGCAAAGAAGCAACAAATGTTGGAGATGAAGGAGGCTTTGCTCCACCAATAAAAAAACCAGAACAAGCTTTAGATATTTTAGTACAAGCAATAGAAGATGCAGGATACACAGGAAAAATAAAAATCGCAATAGATGTTGCTGCAAGTGAATATTATAATAAAGGTAGATATTTTAGAAAAAAATTCAAAGGAGAGAAATTAATAAAATATTATGATAAACTTTTAAATAAATATCCTATAATATCTATTGAAGATCCTTTCGACCAAAATGATTTTGATATTTGGAAAATATTCACATCTTTAAATTCAAAAAAATATCAAATTGTTGGTGATGATTTAACTGTAACAAATCCAGCAAAAGTTCAATTTGCTGCAGATCAAAAATTATGTAATTCTTTACTTTTAAAAATTAATCAAATAGGAACTATTTCAGAAGCTTTATTTGCAGCTGAATGTGCAATTGGTTCTGGATGGAATGTTATGGTATCTCATAGAAGTGGAGAAACAGAAGATCCTTTTATAGCGGATCTGGCGGTCGGTTTGGGCTGCGGTCAGCTGAAATTAGGTGCACCTTGTCGTTCAGATAGAACTTCTAAATATAATAGACTTTTAAAAATAGAAGATGATTTAGGAAAGAAAGCAAAATTTAATAAAATAATTTAACTCATTTGTTCCAAATCATTAAAATTTAATGGTTTAAAGTCTAATTTAACCTAAAGATTTATAAATAGATTAATTCTCCTCTAAACTTGCAGTAACGGAAAAGGGGAAAACGTTACCAACTGTCAAAAACTATTCCTTATGGAGTATGTTATCACCACCTTCTTTATTGGCAATTGGATTTAAAGTATCAAAATTGTATGATATGATTTGAGAGTGTCATATTGCTCCAAATATTTATCCAAAATTTACTTTTCTAAAAGTAAAGCTTTATAAAGTAAACAAATTTCCTCGAATTTCGCTGCGATGTTTAATTCAAACGTCGAGAAACAGCAAATCACCACCAATATGGGCGTTTAACAACATTCATAAAAAATTCACACTCATACACAACCTAACAGGTTGAGTATATTGGTAGGTAATAGGTAACAAGTTTGTAATATTATATATAATATGCACAAACAAATTACTTGTGAAATTTCTTAAAGTTTTAAGAACTTACGACTAAGCTTTAGTATAAACAACGTACAACTGAAACAGGATTGTAAATTAGTACCCGTTGATCCTGCGGGAGGTTGCTGCTATTAGGATTCGACTAAGCCATGCAAGTTTGATATTTATTTATCGGCAAAATGCTCAGTAACACGTCGTTAACATGCCCTTTGGTCAGGGATAACTTCGGGAAACTGAAGGTAAACCCTGATAGAAGAATTCGCCTGGAATGGTTTTTCTTCGAAACTCGTGCCAAAGGATTGGACGGCGCTCGATTAGGTTGATGGTGGTGTAATGGACCACCATGCCTACGATCGATACGGGCCTTGAGAGAGGTAGCCCGGAGAGGAACACTGAGATACTGGTTCCAGCCCTACGGGGTGCAGCAGGCGCGAAACCTTTACAATGCACGCAAGTGTGAT
>CAYSFC010000042.1:0-5122 GCA_964430665.1 uncultured Methanosarcinales archaeon
TTGTTTAAGCACAGTTGCATCTTCTGATACAAACACTTGGTGGGGATTAAATGAAGGATACATCTACAACAATTCAAACTCATTAGACTTCAACGAAACACTTCTCAACACAACAATAGATTCAAGAGTTACTGCAGGAGCAGATGGTTATATAGGTGATGCACGATCACATACTGCGGGTGGAAACCTAAATATGGATTCCAACAACATAACGAAAATAAATCAATTAACATTCAACAACGATAGAATTAATATTGGAAGTGGATCTACAAGTTCGAACACAAACTCTTTAGCAATAGGAACGAACGCGATTGCATCAGGAATTAAATCAACTGCTTTAAATTATAGGTCAGAAGCAACAGGTGAGGGTTCAGTCGCATTAAGTCCAACTTCTCAAGCTTTAGGAGATTATGCAACAACTTTAGGTTACGGTGCAAAAGCTTCAGGAAATAATTCAATCGCAATTCTTACTAATTCAGAGGCTTTAGCAACAAAAGCTATAGCAATAGGCTATTATGCAGATTCAACAAATGTAAATAGTATTGCAATAGGATCAAATACATTTGCATCTGGATTTAATTCAATCGCAATCGGTTATAATACAAATGCTTCGGCAGAAAATTCAATGGCCTTAGGAACAAACACAACAAACGCAGTTGCAAATTCATTCAAAGTCGGTGGAGATTTAACTGCAACATTCTTAGACACAACATTAGAAGTTGGTGGCGCAGTTGATATGAATTCAAACAAAATAACAGAATTAGCAAATGGAACTTCATCACAAGACGCAGTAACAAAATCTCAATTAGATGCAGTAAGTGCTTCAATTTCAGATACTTGGTGGGGATTAAATGAAGGATACATCTACAACAATTCAAACTCATTAGACTTCAACGAAACACTTCTCAACACAACAATAGACGCAAGAGTTATTTCAGGTGCCGGAAATGTTTCTTCATTAAGTTCAACAGATAATGCAATTGCAACATACGATGGAACTGATGGAAGTACAATTCAATCATCAGGAATTTTAATAACTGATGATAATAATATTACAAATGTTAATAATCTTGCTTTTGAATCCTATCAAATAAATATAGGTCTTGACAACGAAGTTTCAGGATATGGTTTAATGGCAATAGGTAGTGGTTCAACAGCTTCAGGTTCATACACTATTGCAATAGGTAATTCTGCTACCGCAAGTGCAAATTATGCTACTGCAATAGGTTCATATAGTACTGAAGCCTCAGGTACAATGAGTTCTGCTTTTGGTTATATTGCAATAGCTTCAGGCATTCATTCGGTTTCAATAGGTTCAACTTCTGAAGCTACAAATGAAGCCTCAATTGCTTTAGGATATAACTCTTTATCTGATTCAGAAAATTCAATTGCAATAGGTAAAGACGCTTCTGCAGGTGGTTGGTATGATGATAAAGGAACGCCTGTTTATAATACAAATGCAATCGCAATAGGCGCAAACACTTACGCAAATGCAACAAATGCTATTGCTTTAGGAACTGCAACAACAAACACAGTTGCAAATTCATTCAAAGTTGGTGGAGATATAACTTCCACCTATCTTAATACTAGTTTGACCACAGGTGGTGCGGTTGATTATTCCTGGAATGAATATGATATGAAAGGTAATTTTTATCTTCAAAATTTTACTTATATGGATATAGGTGGTCAAGGAGATATGATGATAGATATGTGGATTGAAGGTACTTCTGAATGGTATGGTTTTGGTATTGATGAAAGTGATGGAAGAAGATTTGAATTTTTTCATTCATGGAATGGATTTGAGGATGATACTTTAACAATAAATTCATCTGGTGCAATTTCAATTGGCGGAACATTAAACATGACTTCTGGAAAAATCACAAACCTTGCAAATGGAACTTCATCTCAAGATGCAGTAACATTATCACAATTACAATCTGTAAATTCAAGTTTATCAAGTGCGGGAAATGTTTCTTCTTTAAGTTCAACAGATAATGCAATTGCAATTTATGATGGAACTGATGGAACTACAATTCAATCTTCAAGTTTTTCAATTAACGATTCAAATGATATGTGGGTAAATGATGGAACTATTACACTAAATTCAACATCTCAAGATTCATTAATTCATTTTGGAAATGTGGCTGATGATTATTCATGGAATATTGGTGTAGATAACACTGATGAATCTTTTAATATTTTTTCAGAAACTTATTCATTATTTAAAATTGATTATGATTGGTATTATATTATGTTAGGAACTGATTTAAATTTAGGGGAGCATTATATTGAAAATGTGAGTTCAGTCAATTTTAGAAATAATGAAATTTCTTTGGGTTATAACACAAATGGTTATGCAAATTCAATTGCAATTGGAGAGGGCGCAGATATAAATTCTGGAAATTCAATTGCAATAGGAACTAATACTGATGCTGGTGGAAATAATGGTGTGAGACCAGGAATATTATATAATAATTCAATTGCAATAGGAACAGATGCACAAGCATTAGAAACAGATTCAATTGCAATAGGACATTCTGCACTTAGTGGAACAGTTGGTTTAACTACACCTGGACAATATTCAATTGCAATAGGAAGTTCATCCACAGCTTCACAACATTATGCTATTGCAATAGGTTACAATACAAATGCAACAGCAACAAGTGCGATTGCTATAGGTGATTCATCAAGTGCTTCAGATAATACTGCAATTGCAATAGGAAACACAGCAACTGCTAATGCAGCAGGTACAATTGCTATAGGTGGATATGACACTATGGCTACAGCATTGAATGCAATTTCCATAGGTAATTATACTTATGCAGATGGTGCTAGTAGTATTGCTATAGGGGATGCAGTATGGGCTCAAACAAATGGATCAATTGCTATTGGTAAATATTCTTGGGTAGAAGGTGGAGAAGATTCAATTGCTATAGGTACAAATTCTTATGTTAATGCTGATGGAGCAATAGCATTAGGAAATGGAACATCAAATTCAGTTGCAAATTCTTTCAAAGTAGGAGGAAGTTTAACTCATACTTTCTTAGATACAAATTTGGAAGTAGGTGGAAATACTAATATTAGCGGAAACTTAAATATGAGTAATCATAATATCACAAATATAGATGATTTAGGTATTGGAACATCTACTCCTGTATCAAAAATAGATATAGTACAAGATGATGATTCTGGAATAAGGTTGGGACTTGGAAATACATTAGGAACAAATGATTTTGTAATATATTCTCCTAACGATGATGCAATTCCAGTAAGAACATTTATGAAAGTTGATGGAACTACTTCTGTAAGTATTTATCATGAACCTTTTGGAAATTATCTAGAAGGAGATTGGTTATTTAATACAGGATTACATACAAGCGGAAATTTTAGAGCAGCAGGAGATATTTATTCCAATGGAAATAAAGTTCAAGAAGATATTATAGGAAATTGTACTTATGGTATTTTTTCAATTGCTGATAACGGAACAATAACTTGTGCTTCTCAACAAACAAATGATATGTCTGATTATACTGGAACTGTCAATATTACAGGAGAATTAAATGTTTTCAACACATCAGAATTAGTTTTCAAAGTAAATTCCACAGGTTCAGTTTTCGCTGATGGAGGTTATTCATCACCAGCAACAGACTTAGCAGAAAAAATCCCAACAAAAGATAAAACTTTAAAACCAGGCGATGTAGTAATAATAGATACAGCAAACGAAGAATCTATTAAAAAATCAAACAAAGCTTACGATAGATTAGTCGCAGGAGTTATTTCAACAAAACCAGGTTTAATGCTTGGAAGCGAATTAGAAAATTCAGAATATGTTGCATTAGCAGGAAGAGTTCCAGTTAATGTAATTGGAGAAGTAAAAATAGGAGATTTACTTACAACTTCAAACACACCAGGATTTGCAATGACATGCAATGAAATACAAAAATGTTTTGGAGCAATACTAGGAAAAGCAATGACAAATTCAAAAGATGGACAAGTTGTCGCATTAATAAATTTACAATGAAATCGCAAAACAAAATCGGAAAAATATTTTTAATTTTATTAGTTTTAATGCTATCTTCACAATTTGCTTTAGCAGCATTTACAATAAAAGAAAATACTGATGGTGCAATGGGATTTTATATTGATGGAGTTGAAAAAGCATTTTTGAATTCAACAGTATTTAATATATCTGCACCAATTTATACAACAAATATTTATTCTGGTGGAGAAGAAATTGACACATCAAATTTAGTTCCTTATTCAGGCGCAAATTCAAATTTAGATTTAGGTGTTTATAATTTAACAGCACAAGAAGTTATAATTAAAAATGGTGCTGATGAATATAAATTATCTTGGGAAGATTCGTATCCTGGTTTTTATGCACCTTATGGAGATTTTTTCTTTGGAGTATCTGCTGACCAAACAACGTATGTAAATTATTATGTCGGAACTTCTTTTGGAATAGGTGCAAGTAATAATATGCAAGATATATGGATGTATGGTAATTTATCTGTTTTAGATAGTTCTATGAATTCAATATTTGAAGTAGATACTACTAATGACAAAGTAACGGTTGGTGGATTATTAAATGTAACTGGAAATGTAACTTCAGATACAGACTTTTGTATTGATGGAGGAAATTGTTTAAGCACAGCAGGGACCGGAAATATTTCTGGAACAGGCTCAGCAAATAAAATACCTTATTTCACAGATGCATCAACAATATCTTATAATTCAAATTTACATTGGGATAATACAAATGTAAGATTGGGAATAGGAACAGCTTCGCCTTCAGCAAAATTAGATGTAAAAGTTAATTCTGGAGATGATAGAAGTATTCTTTTAACAGATACAGCAGGAGATGGAACAGGACATCCTAGATTAACAACATCAGCAGGCACATTATTTTTACATAGTGCATCAGGTAATTTTCAATTACAATCAGATATGCTTCCCTCATCAACAAATACATTAGATATGGGTTCTTCAGCAAGATATTTTGCTGAAGGATATTTTAATAAATCTTTTGCGTATGATTTACAAGTAACCAATCACACAACATTAAATACATTAGATGTAACTGGAAATGTAACTTCAGATACGGACTTTTGTATAGATGGAG
>CAYSFC010000043.1:0-5013 GCA_964430665.1 uncultured Methanosarcinales archaeon
CTGTGTATTAATTTATTAAGTTTTCTATTAATTAACTTATTTTTATTCAATTAATTCTTTACATTTATTTTTTTATAGGTATGTGAACAGCATTTTCAATCATTTCATCAGTAAGTTCAGAACAAGTTATATGATATAGATCATCTTTAAATTCAACTATTATAAGTTCATCAAATTCTTCATATGAGTTATGTTTAGATGTAGAATATTTTTTTAAAGTATTAATCATAATCACAAATGCTGTCTGAGAGTTCGAAGGCAAATTAATCCATCTATTTGAAATATCTAAATAAGAAACATATTTTAAATCTTTTTCTTCAAAAAAACCTTTTTTGTATATTACCTCAAAATCAATCATAGATCTGACTTTTTCATTATCTACTAAACAAATATTGACATTAGGTAATTTGTATTTTCTTGATAAAAAGAAATCATTATCTAACAAATAAGTTTGCAATATTGTGCTTTTCGTTGGCTCATCTTCTTCATTAAATAAAGAACTCAAGAATATATATTTTGGATTTTCTTGTGTAATTGTCAATCCTACGTTTAATATATTTAATGTTATTAAGAAAATGATTATAATCAAAGGTAAAAAAACACCAAAAATAATTTTTTTATTCATTTTTCTTTTTCTTGGAAACTTTTTTTGACTTTTTTTGGAATCTTTGTGAAACATAATATCCCATACCCAACATTATTGTTGCTGATAAAGCCAATATTCCTAAAATCCAATTTTTAGATAAATTAAATACATCTATTACAAATCCTATTGTAAATATGTATAAAGCAACAGATATTAAATACATTATTGGATACCATTTTCTCTTCACAAGATAAAGTATTAAAGAAACAATTGCACCTATCCAAAAAGCACCATATCCCAGAATCGGGTACCAAACCATTTTAAATACCTCTCTCCGCCATAAAGTCTGCTAGGAAGAAAAATATAACAATTAAACAAACTAATATAATTGTTTTAACCATGTCAGAAAGACTAAACAAGAACTCATAAGAAAAATATGCGAGAGTTGAAAACAAAAATATTATTCCTATACTATAGAAAATATATTGCACTTTAGGAACTTCCTTTTTAGCCATATACGTTATCTTTAGTTTTGATTATATATAAATCTTTTGCAATCAATATAAACTAATAAATGTAATTTAGTACAATCTAAAATGAAACCATATATTTGTTTTCCTTCAAAGTTTAAATTTAATCTTTAATTCTTGAATTTTCGGTAAAAATAAAACAAAACTCACAGAAATAATAAAAACAATAAAAAAACTAAATATTAAAATACTTTTCTTATTTTTATTCATTGCTTATTTCCATAAAATTATACACTATTTAACTTAATATTTTTTTGAAGTTAGTTTACTGATTTTATCGTAAACCCTATCAGGATTTTCTAGATACCTCATGATTAACTCATGTCCTCTAGGACTAAATCCTGCAGTATCTATATAAATTGTGCCCAGCCCGAACCATCCTTCAATAATGCCTTTTCTTTGTCCAATATTACTTATCCTATCATAATTTATTGTTTTTCTATTCTTCACTAAAAAACCATCAAAGAATTCAACTTTATCAGAATAAAATATATATTTTGTTTTTTTCAATGCCGCTCTTTGGAATAAAAATACAATTACCATTGTTCCTACAAATACTGCAATCGAAATAAGTAGAGCTATAACAAATACTGTAACACCTACAAACCTAAAAATAAGAAACAAACCAGCAATTAAAATAGGAATTAAAGCAAGAGAAATTACTGCTGTTAAGAAGAAACTATTCAATAATAATAAAGTTACTTTTATCGCAGGCGTTATAATTTCAGGCTTTTCTGGAGTCGAACCTTTTTATTCATACTTTAAAATATTATCTTAACTTTAAATGTCTTTCCGTTTTTTATTAATTATAGGAACTTAACAAAAATAAAATATAACTAATTTTATAAACAACCTAATACAAACAAACAACATGAAAATAGCATTCTTTGATTTAGAACCTTGGGAAATAAATTACTTTCAAAAATGTTTTAAAAAAGATTCTCTTTTTGGAACACAATCTTTAACAGAACAAAATGCAAAAAACTTCAAAGAAATAGAGGTAATAGTGATTTTCATAAAATCAAAAATAACAAAAGAAATCTTAAACCAATTACCAAATTTAAACTTCATGGCAACAATGTCAACAGGATACGATCATATAGATTTAAAAGAATGTAAAAAAAGAAATATCCAAATATCCAACGTTCCACAATATGGACAAAATACAATCGCAGAATATACATTTGCATTATTATTGGCATTAAATAGGAACTTAACAGAAGCATCAAGAAGAACAAGAAAAGGAAATTTTAATTACCAAGGATTGATGGGAACAGATTTAAAAAATAAAACTTTAGGAATAATAGGAACAGGAAACATAGGACAACACGTAATCAAATACGCAAAAGCATTTGAAATGAAAATTTTAGCATACGATTTATATCCAAATAAAAAATTAGAAAAAGAATTAAATTTTAAATACACAACATTAAATAATTTGTACAAAAATTCAGATTTTATTTCATTACACCTTCCATACACAAAATCATCCTATCATCTTCTAAATAAAAAAGCATTTTCTCAAATGAAAGAAGGAGTAAAAATAATAAATACATCGAGAGGAGAAATAATAGATGCTAAAGCATTAATTCAAGCCTTAGATAAAAAACAAATTTCAGGTTGTGCACTCGATGTTTTAGAACTAGAAAATGACATGAACAAAGAAGTTAAAAATTCAGGATTAAAACACTTAACAAAAAAAGAAACAAAAATTCTGATACAGAATCATCAACTCCTAGGAAGAGAAAACGTCATCCTAACACCGCATTTAGCATTTTATACAAAAGAAGCATTAGAAAGAATTCTTCAAACAACAAAAGAGAACATTGAAGCATTTAAAAAGAATAAATTACAAAATATAGTAAATTAAACAAACAAAACCTTTATAAAGCAAATTCGTTTTCTCAATCTAAGCGTAATTGACCCAAGACAAGTTGTCATTGATCATTTACATGTACGCAAGAAAACTGGTATGATATAAAATGCAAAAAGCAAGAATAAAATTAGCAAGCACAGATATAGATAAAATTAACCAGACTTGTGACTATATTCGTTCTATCGCAGAAAAAACAGGAGTAGTTTTACGTGGACCAATTCCACTTCCAACAAAAAAATTAAAAATTACTACTCGTAAAAGTCCTAGTGGAGAAGGAAAAGCTTCCTGGGAAAGATATGAAATGAGAGTACACAAACGTCTGTTAGATTTAGGTATTGATGAAAGAGCTCTAAGATTAATCATGAGAGTTCCAATTCCAGAAGGCCTAAACATTGAAATTGAGATGGTTTGAACTCATTTCATAAGTTAATTTTTTTATTTATCTCTGCTTCTATACATTAACTTTTTAAATTAGTTAGAAATAACATCAGCCATAGTATTCTGAACACAGATTGCTATTTATTTTATGCCACGATCGCATAACTCGGTATTGCGCTGGCCTTGAGCGACGGAAACCTTCGGGTTCGAGGTTTTGACCTCACGTCCAAAACAGCCAGTTCCTTTGGAATTCCCGGTTCAAATCCGGGTCGTGGCGCCATTTTCATTCTTTCATTAATGAATTTTTTGAATACGGATTTGAACATCGTCAGAATCAAAGATTCTTCGAGTTACTCGTAAACTCGTAACAATCCGGGTCGTGGCGCTTCTTTCATTCTAACTACAGAAGAAATTTTCCGATTTTCTGTTTACCTGGACACAGATACCTGTTTTTGGCGTGGCGCCATTTTTCTGTATACTGCTTTCTGGTAGTCAGTGTTCTGCTTTAGCCTCTGGTTCATGCTCAACTCTTTGAGTTTGGCACAATGCTCGTTTCACTTGATTGAATCCAAGTCTTTTTATTCTTTTAGAACACGAGTTATTTTAGAATACAAAATTTCATCCACAGGCAAATTTTTAGCAAATTCTGCGTCTTTTTCAAATTGAGAATTAGAACCCCATCTTTTTAACAATTCATTTGGAGCTATTTTGAATTCAAATCCTTCTAAAATTCCTTTTTGTGGAGAATAAAATAAACTTTTAGGAAATTTAGTTAATGCAATTCTACCAGAGCTTATACCTTCATCTCCTTCAAAATAAATTAATCCCAAATCTATTTTTCCTCCTTTGCCATCAAAAACTTTATACAAATTAGTGAATCTTTGACCAGAATAATTTAATTTTTTCAATACGTCTTTGATTTGTTCTAATTTTTTCAAAGGACAAAGAACATCTAAATCTTGATGAGCTCTTGTAAATTCACCTCTTTTACCATCCAAACCCACTCCTGCAATAACAATGTATTCAACATCAGATTTTTCTAACTCCCTAAGGATAGTTTTAATTTTGTTCAACGTCATCTCTGTCTTCATATTTTTATTTTGAAAAACCTTCTTTATATACTTTTCTTCAACAAATTTATAAATAACTTCCCCACACCAAAAATATGGCAAAAATTCAATTCAAACAGAAATGTAATCAATGTAAAACAAATTATGTTTTAACAACACGAAGACAGCCGTTTGTGGTTTGCTATGAATGTCAAAAAGAAGAATTAAATCAAAAAATAAATGATCCTCACATAAAGAAGGTTTTCGACATACCTGAAAAATTCTACAAAGAAAATTCATTTCTGAGAAATATAAAATTGAATTATATAAAATATGGAACTCTTTCTGAAAAACAAATTTTAGCATTCAAAAAAACTGTAGATGAAATGAAATTAGAAGAGTCGAAATAATTCTCATAGTAAAAATTTGAAGCTTCATAATATTCGGTCGCAATCATTACATTCGTGCCAAGATCGCATAACTCGGTATTGCGCCGGTCTCGAAAACCGGTTCCTTTGGAATTCCCGGTTCAAATCCGGGTCTTGGCGTTTCTTCAATAATAGATGCGAAAAATTTAATTAATTGGATTTGAAC
>CAYSFC010000044.1:0-1561 GCA_964430665.1 uncultured Methanosarcinales archaeon
TAACACTTCATATGCGAAGAAGGTCGAAATTGGCTCTTTCAGCTTCTTTAATTCCGAAATTCAACAAATCAAATCTCAAAAAGTGTAACTACTTTAAAGAAATTTTCTCATTTATTTATAAATAAATCTTATCATGATGCTCATAATCTTCAAATGAAACTATTTTGGTTTCATGATTTATTTTAAAAACCAATACAAAGTGACCAATATGGACTCTATTTAATCTTTTCATATCATGATGAAGAAATTTATAACTATGATTGGGATTCTGAAGAATGTTTTCAATTTTATTTCGAACTTTAGTGAAGTCAACATAATCTTTCTTTTTTAATTTAACTAATTTTTTTATGATTGCATCACTATATTCATCTGAATACATTTAATTTACCTCAAAGCATTCTCTAAAACTTCTCTAGAAAAATGTTTGCCCTTTGCGATTTTATCAATTTTTTCTTTGTATTCAGGCCTCAAACCTTGTTCTAAAAACGAATTTTCATATGTTTTGACAACTGTGTTAATTGCTTCAGATTTATCCTTAAGTCCAAATTTGGCTTTTACAATATTTAAAACTCGATTAGTGTGCTCATCAATATTTATCATTGCTTGTACCATATATACATCACATATATAGATATATATTCCAAATATATAAAACTTTCGATTAAAATTTCGGAAAATTCACGGATTTCTTAAGATAGAATATTTTAAACATTATTTCCAAATTAAACTATGGATCCAATAGAATCTATGAAAAAAGAAATGCTTAGAAGAAAACTCTCATACAAAACAATTAAAACATATTTATTTTATGTTAAAAAATTTCTCATTTTCACAAAAGACAAACCAATAAAACAAATTTCAAAAAAAGATTGCAACGAATTTTTAAACCAATTTATGGAAAATAAATTACACTGGTCAAAATTCAACGACGAAATAGCAGGTTCAACTTTAAATGTAGCACTGAACTCAATAAAATTTCTCATGGAAGAAATATTAAGAAAAAGTATGCGATTAAATATTAAATATTCAAAAACTCCAAAAACTCTTCCAACATGTTTAACAAAAGAAGAAGTATTAACATTTCTAAACACAATACAAAACCCAAAACACAAACTTTTAATTTCTTTAATGTATGGTGCAGGACTAAGAGTTTCTGAAGTTACAAAACTAAAACCACAAGATTTAGATTTAACAACAAATCTTGGTTGGGTACGAAAAGGCAAGGGAAATAAAGATAGACCTTTCATTATACCAAAATGTTTGACACAAGAACTAAAAACAATACTTCAACAAAATCCACTTTATATTTTTCCAGGAAGAAAATCACACTTAACTACAAGAAGTGTTGAAATGATAATAAATCAAATAACAAAAAAATTAAAATGGAAAAAACATATTCATCCACACACATTTAGACATTCCTTTGCAACACATCTTTTAGAACAAGGAAATGATGTAACTTCGGTTCAATCTTTATTAGGACACAACGAAGCAAGAACAACATTAACATATTTGCATATTGTAAAACCAGAATTAATAAAAATAAAATCTCCTTTAGATT
>CAYSFC010000044.1:1661-4995 GCA_964430665.1 uncultured Methanosarcinales archaeon
TAAAATCTCCTTTAGATTAAAGATTTTTCTTCAACCAATTCTTTAAATCAGTTATTTTAATTCTTTCTTGTTTTTCTGTATCTCTATCTCTGATTGTAACTGATTTATCTTCTACAGAATCGTAATCTATTGTTATACAATAAGGAGTTCCTATTGAATCTTGTCTTAAATATCTTTTACCTATTGAACCGCTTTCATCTAATTGAACTATGAATTCAGAAATCAAACTATCGAATATATCTTTAGCTAATTTTTGAAGTTCGGGTTTTTTCATTAATGGAAATATTGCTGCTTTTATTGGAGCTAAATTTTTGTGTATTTTTAACTTTGTTTTTCCTTCATCTTCATCTTTTTTAGCGTAACATTGATCTAGTGTTGCAAACAATAATCTATTTGGACCTGTTGCAATTTCAATGATGTGAGGAATTTCTTTAATAGTTATTTGTTTATCTGGGTTCTTAGGATCGGGTATTTGTCTCTCAGCAACTAAATTTTTTCCGCTATGTTCTGAATGAGTTTTCAAATCATAGTCTGTTCTGTCATGTACTCCACAACACTCTGTCCAGCCAAAAGAATTTAATTTTATCTCTAAATCCCATGCATCTTCAGCATAGAAAGCCATTTTTTCATGTTGTTTGTATCTTAAATTTTCATCTTCAAAACCTAATTCTTTAAACAGATGATATGTAATTCCTAATGTCCATGCATATGCTTTATTTTTTAGCAATTTTTTTTCGATTGCTTCTTTTAATGTTAATTTTATTTCTTTTTCTTTTGCGGGAATGAAAACAATTTCTAAATCTTCAACTTCTGAAAAATTTTCAAAGTTTTCTTTTTGATCTTTAAATAAGAATAATTGTGCTTCTGCTTGTGCAAATTCTCTTCCTCTAAGTAAGTGTTGTCTTGGAGAGATTTCATTTCTATATGCATTTCCTATTTGAAATATTCCGAATGGGAGTTTATCTCTAAAAAATCTAACGTAATTTAAGAATGGAAGGTATGATGTTGTTGCTGTTTCTGGTCTGTTATACATTTCAATATCTAATCCAACTTTGGTTCCAAGCATGAGGTTGTGATTTGATACTTTTGCAGGTATTCTTTCTTTACAATTAGGGCAATTTATTTCGTTTTCCTTGAGATATGTTTCTAACTCTTCATTAGATAATCCTTCAACGTTCTCTTCGTTTTGTTCTTCAACTAAATTATCTATTCTAAAAATTGATTTACATTTTTGACAGCTGACCAATGGATCGCTGAATCCTGAAAGATGACCTGATGCTTCCCAAACCGCTTTAGGCAAAACATTGGGGCATTCTATCTCATAGAATTGGAATTTTGTGAAAAGTTTTCTAATTTGTTTTTCGATATTATTTTTTAGTGATTTTCCTAGAGGTCCAAAATCAAAGAATCCTGAAACTCCTCCATATATTTCCGGAGATGGTCCATAAACGAAGCCTTTTTCTGAAATGTAGGATATTAGTTCTTCTCTTGATTTATCTTTGGATTTATCTTGTTTCATGCCTTTTAAAGAATGTATAAAGTTTTTAAAGATTTCTATGATTATTTATTGTTAAAAAACATTTATTTGTTTACTACTTTATAGTAATTATAAACAGAAAGACTTATAAATAGAAATAATTTCTGATATCTAGATAAAATGAATAGAAATTATACTATTAGTGAAAATAACGGAACTACAAGATATCATTTGAAAAATCCTGAAGGAGATTTAGCTACTCTTGATGAGAGAGCTGCTGAAATAATTAATAAAACAACTATTGATGTTAGAACATTGCGCCAAATAAATGATATTATGAATTCTCATGAGGAATTTTTTAGTTTGTTTGATGAAACTTATGCAAAAAATCATCCCACAGAAATAAAGAAAGATAAACCAATTTATTAAAATGAAAAATAATTTGTACAATGGATTAATTTTTATGTTGATTTTCTTAGTTACAGCTCAGAATAATTTTTTGGGTGTAAAGATTGTTTCATTGTTGAGTTTTTTTATTGGGTTTGGATTTTTATTTAAAGAAATCTCGGAAATAATTTCTGAGAAAAATTTGTTAAGTTATTCTTTGATTGGTTTTTTAGTTTTAAATATTCTTTTGTTTTGGTATTGGATTTTAAATCCGTTTAAAGAAATTTTGTTTTGGTTTTTGGTTTTGGTTTTTTTTGTATCTTTGTTATTTTATTTGGTACATTCTTATTGGTTTGTGTTGTTTAAGAAAAATACTTCTGACTTACAAATTAGTAATTTGATTTTGATATTTGTTTTGGTTTTTTTATTGAGTACTTATTTATATCAACATATTATATTTTATATTTTGTTAATTATTTCTGAGATTGTTTTTGTTAAAGCTAATTTGGATTTAAGTAAAAGGTATTTAAAAAAATGATTTCTGAAAAAAAGTTATTAAAAATTAGTAATGATGCTTTAGATTATTATATTGATTTGTATGAAAAACAAAATATAGACATAAATTTTCAACCAAAAATAACATACTCTCGAGATTTGTTCAATGATGATTTGGAAACTTTGGCCATAATAAATCAAGGTCATAGTTCTATGAAGCCAACAATATTGTTTCAGAATTTTATGGATAAATTAAAATTCAAAAGAAAATATAATTTGGATGTTAGTGAAGGTGTTTTTTATGAACAAAATGAAAAGGAAGTTTCAAAAATATCTAAATTACCTAGAAAAGATCCTCATGAAATTAGTTTGTTTTTACCATTAAGACTGGAAGAACCTAAAACTATTCGTTCAGTTATAGGTCACGAACTTTGGCATTTAATTGAAGAAGAAGAAAATGTAATTGATGATGATTTTTTGGCTGAAGGAACGGCAATATATGCTAGTGAACATTTTGAAGAATATGAACACTTTTATGGAGAATTTGATGCTAAAAATATTCAGAGAGACATTTGTGCTGGATTTATTTATTTTTCTATTAAAGATCTGCCTCTACATATATTATTAGATAAGGAAGATAGATTGGATTTGTTTGAAATGTATAAAGACATAATTAGTTCAAAGTACAAAAAAATTTCATTTGGAAGAAATAAGTATGCAACTAAAGATGTTAGAGAAATATATAGTGAATTAGATTCTGTTGGTTTTGTTAAGAATCCTTCTAAAGAAAATTTGTTTAAACATCTAGAGAACACAGGTGATTATAAACTGGTTCAAGAAATAAAAAATCAAGATGTAAGAAAATTAGTCAAACATTTTGAAGGAGTTGTTAGAGATTATAATAAATTAACTAAAAAATAAAATTATGTTTTTTTAGGTTTCTTTTTCTTTGGCTCTGCCATTTTCTTCGTGACA
>CAYSFC010000045.1:0-4514 GCA_964430665.1 uncultured Methanosarcinales archaeon
ATCTTCTTCAACATACTCAGAAGAAATTTCAGTAAATGAACTTAAGCTTGTAAACATTCCAAAGAATTGACCAACAACATTTCCTTGTTCATCCACGACAACAGTTTGTTCATTAATTCCAGTCATAAAAAAGATTCCAAAAAGAGCTACAATTGCAACTATTCCTACAATCCAAATAATTGATTTTTCCATTTTAAATATAAAAAAATTAGTGCGTTTTCGCACCAATTATAGCTTTAGAAGATTGAACAGTTCTTTCATCACCTTTTAAATCTTCAAACTTAGCTTTAACTGAAGGTAAACTTAAATTACCAATTATTTTCAGTTTAGCTTTCAAAGTATAAGTGAAAATTCTTTCCTCATAAGCTTCTAAAGAATCTACATCCCACTTAATTATAGTTCCTTTTTTATCTGTAGGAATTATTTTTGTAGGTTCTAAAACACCAACAGAATCGCTTTTAATAACTGTTGCAATTGAAGGTGCTTTATCTATTATTCTTAAGTTAAAGTAAGATTTACTAGTTCTATTTTTAGCAAATAATCTAACTTTCATTTCACTTATTCCTTCTGCATCTTTACCTGTAATAACTATTTGTTTCTGTAAAACTATTGCAGGTCGATATAAGAAGTAACCAAGTGTTCCTAATACTAACAACAATAAAATTGTTAAAGGTACTCTGTAATTCTCATAAACAATAAAATTTGCTGATTCTCCAGGTTCTAAAGTTATAGCCCATTCGCCTCCAGATCTTTCAACAACATCTGCTTCAACATCGACTGAAGAGAATATTCTCACATACCAAGAAGAATCTAAAGTAGTTATTACTTTTTTTGGAATGTTTCCATTATTAGTTAATTTTGAAACTATTGTTTTTCTAAATAAATGAGAAGTTTCGGTTTTAGATCTATCTATAACAGAATATGGAACTACTTCTAAAGTTTTTTGTAAATCAACTAAACTTTTGTTAACGTATTTGGCTTTTATTCTAACATTATAATCTCCTGGAGCGACAGGTTCATTAACTTCGAAATTATATTGTACTGTTTTTTGAGCAAGAGCACTTAAATTAATATAATCTTTTTTATAGAAAAAACCACCATCTATTTCTAATTCCATTCCTTCAATTTCAAGAATATTTCTATTTCTTAAATTAAGTTGAATGTTAAGTTTATTTCTTAAATCAATCTCTGAAGGAACTAATGCATCAATTGATACTGCAGGAATGTATTCTCCATATCCTTCCTTAAAAGATTTTATATATATTATAAGATCTTTTTCTAAGACTTTGTTATTGCTCAATTGTATAGTTACAGGAACATGATAAGTTCCAGGACTTTTGTAATTAGATATTCTTGATTTTATGTTGAAAGGAAATTTTTTAACAGTATTTGCTTCAACAGCAAAAGAAGATAAACTTTCAATTACCCATTCAGACGGATTAACATTTAAAGTATAAATTACTTTGTAAGGTTCTGAATTGTTTATTGACAAAGTATATTTAGCAGTCTCATCAAAATAAATTTTGTGAGAGTCTTCTTCAACAGGGCTTAAAATAACATTATAAGCACTTGCAAAAGGCAATACTAGCAATAAAACAAATATTAAAATTAGTAGTTTTTTCGACATTACACCACGCTCCATTATAAAGTACTAAAACTATTCAGGGCCGCTATATTTATAAATATTTCGTTATTACAGACTTTCTGAATGAGAGTTGTTTTTAAATGAATAAAGAAACTTGTAGAACCATACTTAAAATATTAACTGGAAAAGAACATGTTAAGTTTACTTCTAGAGGCAATATTTCAATAAAAAATTCCCTGAAAATAATAAAAAATATGGGTAGGGAAATTTGTTTAATTCAAGATGAAGGTGGGTGGATGCATTACCAGAAGTTCATCGAAGAAACTGAATTGGAACCTATACGTTTAGTTACAAATTATGGTTTGATTTTTGAGAAAGAACTGAAAAATTATTCTCACGATGCGGCACTGCTTTTGAATTCTTTAGCAGGATATATTGCTATGCATGATATGAATAACGTTTATTCGGAATGTATTGAAGATGATATTATTTTGATAAACGATGTTTCTGGTTCAATTGGAAGTAAAGAATCAAAATTCGGAGATATAATAATTGGAAGTTTTGGTAAAGGAAAGCCTGTAAATTTAGGATCGGGAGGATTTATTGCTGTTGATGATGAAGAATTTATTTCTAGTTTGGAAGATGCTGACTTAAATTTTGTTGATTTGGAAAGTAAATTAAGAAATGTTGAAAGTAGAAGAAAGTTTCTTTTAGATAAAGCAAAAGAAGTTAAAAAAGATTTATCTGAATATAATGTTGTTCATCGTGATGAAGAAGGTTTGAATGTTGTTGTTAAGTTTTCTAGTGAAGAAGAGAAAGAAAAAATAATTCAATATTGTGATAAAAATAATTATGAGTATACTATTTGTCCTAGAGAGATTAGAATTCTAGAAGATGCAGTTAGTATTGAAATTAAGAGATTAAATTAAATTTATTTTATTAACTCGTGAAACCACATATTCGTCTTTCAATAATCTTTTCAAATATTTTTCTGCATTTACAAATTCTCTTTTTAAATTAACACATGCAAAACCATTTTCTTCAAATATTGTTTTATGTTTTGCTTTAAAATTTTCAACAGCTTTTTTGTTAATCAATCTAGGTCCTTTTCGAATGTATGTTTGAGAAATATTTTCTTTCGGTAAAATCAAATATGCTTTTGTTAATTTTTTGTCAAAGAACCAATCTGATTTAAGCACATTAAAACCATATTCATTTAATTCTCTTTTTAAGAATTCAAGAACTTTCAAAACTTTTGAACCAATAACGTCTTTTTTTCCTTCGAGAGGAATTATCTCTAAAATAAAACAAATTTCTTTTTGAGATATTTTTGGTTTTTTGAATTTGGGAATTTTAAAATATTTTTCGGAAGGATTTTTTAAGAATTCTTTAGCAGATAAAATAAATTTATCATAATTTTCCTTTGAAATTGATGCAGATGCATTTCTGAAATGATCGATGGGATCTATAACTATTAGAGGAGATTGTAATTTTGATTCGTTTAATGATTTGAAAACATCTTCATGCATTTTCTCAATATCAATAATTGTTTTTGCTCCCCACTTTGAAACGAATTTCAACATATTGTTAAATCCACCATAATAAATTATTAAAATGTCTATGACGTGTCCAGAAAATCCATTTATGTAACTTTCTGCACCATATATTCTTTGAGCTTTACAGAATTGTTTTGCCAAAATTATGTCTTTTTTTAATTTGGGGTTTAAATTTTGTGTTGTCCAATCAACATGTAGTGGAGACATGTCTGTTACATTTTCTACTTCTGAAATATTTTTTACATATTTTACAGGAACAATCTCAAAATTTATTTTTTCGTAATCTAATTTGAAATAATCTCTTGAACCATGAACTCGCTCATATTTTATTTTATTTTCTTTGCAAAAATTTTTTATGTGAGAATGTAAAATATCTGAATAATCTTTTCCTTTTTTGAATCTAACAAAGATATCTACGTCAAAATCTCCTTTAAGAAATGTTCCTTTAGCTGAGCTTCCTCCTACTATGATTTCAGTGTTTGGAATGTTTAAAGATTCGATAATAAAATTAGTTGTATTTTGGACTTTTACAACATCTTCTTTTGATGGTTGTATTTTTTGAAGTATGTTTTTGTAATCCATGAAGATATTATTTAAAAGTCCTTTATAAAGATTGGGAAAAAACTTATAAATTTGAAAAGAATTAGGTCTTAGGTAGAATGGCTAAAGATTATAATGAATGGAGAAAGGAAAGAAGAGAAGCAGAAGAGTTGGAAAGAAAAACTAGAATTTTCAAAAGAGGTGCAATAGCTGTTTTAAGTTTAACAATGGCATATGTTGTTGGTGATTATGTTTTTGATGAATTTATTTCAAAAGAAAACGATTCTCTTATTGTTCAAGATTCTATCGTTTATGAAATTCCAAAAGATACTCTTGTTCATAAAGTAACAAATGAAGAAGAATTAGATAATTATTCTACAACCATTAAAGTTACTTATACAAATAATATAAGTTCAGATAGTTTAACATGTAAAATTTTAAAATATATGGAAAATTTGAATCGAGATGTAATTACATTGGAAGATGATGCACAAAAAATTGAAATTGAAAAAATTATAAACAATAGAGCTACTGGCTTAAGATATACTTTAATGCCTAAAGAGAATTTAGAACATCCTGATTTGTTACATAAATTTATGACTATTCTTACTGACTATCAAAGAGATGGACAAATAGATTCTGCTTTGGAATATATTGTAAATGAAAATTCTAGAGAAAAACAATGCTTCATAAGTGAAAATGCTACAAAAAATTCCGAATTAGCAGAAGCGATGGGAATAAGTAATGTTGAAAAAAGTGAACAGTATCAAAAACTAGGTTTAGATATTAGAAAAAAGTGTGTGGAATTAGCATACAATAAACTTTAATTTATT
>CAYSFC010000046.1:0-4445 GCA_964430665.1 uncultured Methanosarcinales archaeon
TAGCAGTTATTGGAGTAGGTTCATCAGATACTAAAAACAGAGTAGAAGAAGCAGTTAGAGGAGCTTTAAGTAATCCTTTACTAGATATTAGTTATGAAGGTGCACAAGGAGCAATTATCCAAATCCATGGTGGAAATGATATGACTTTAGATGATATCAACAACATCGGTGAATTAGTAACTGAATCAATGGATGAATCTGCAAACGTTATTTGGGGAGCAAGAGTTTCCGACGATATGAAAGGAAAGTTAACAGTTATGACAATCATAACAGGAGTTAAATCACCTTGGGTAATCGGACCTCAATCTGCTAAAGAACAAGCAAGTGCAAGACAGCAGTTATCCAACGATCTAGGAATTGAAGTTCTTAGATAAGAACTTCAACTAATTGAAGTATTAAGATAAGTACTTTATTTTTTATTTTTATTTTTAATAGCAAGATAGTTTCACACTTATTCTTGCCTTCACCTTTTTATCTCCCCCCAAATCAAAGGTGAGGGCAAATTTTTCTTTTATTTCTTTTAAATAACTTTATAAATAAATAACTCTGATTATAATACAATGGCAGAAGATTATTTTGACCAAATGGACAAGTTTCTAGCTCCTAAAGAAGAAAATAGATTTTTAGATCCTTCAACAGGATCAGAAGGAGCTCCTATTTTAGCTAAACCAAGTATTCCTATTGGTAGTTTAGGTACAACTTTTGCAGAAAAAGGAACTTCAGGTCAACAAACAATGATCCAAAGTATGATTGCTTCTATAAGAAGAGGTACTGGAAGTTTACAATTAGCAATACAAACAGATCACAATGCACAGATGTTTGGAGGAATTTCTTCAGTAAGTAAAGCTCAAAGACAAGCAATAAAAGAAATGATACAAGTTAGTGGTGTTGAATGGCAAGGTTTAGAAATGCCAACATCTTCTATGAGTGAAGTTAGTGGATTTAATCCTCAACAAAAACAATTTTCTGAACAAAAACGTCAAAGAAATATTCAAGCAATAAAAGATGCAATTCATTTTAATGCAGATATCGGAATGGGTGGAGGAGTAGATATTTGGTCACAAGAATTTCACAGAGATATTTATTCAGCAGATTTCAATGAGAAACAAAAAACAAATTTTATTGACTTCGAAGGTTTTGATGAGAACAAAGATGCAAATAAAATGTTAGTTGACAAAAGAACAGGTCAACTTTATCAAGTTAATACTGGTGCGCTCGGTGGAAGTGGTCCTAAGATTGCTGTTCCTATTTGGGAAACTGCAACTGAAAATGGAGTAGGTCCTAATGGAGTTCCTTATCAGCCAGGAGATTATTTAGATTCCGTGGGAAATAAATTAGATGCAAACGCAAATAGTCAAAAATTTATTGAAGAAAGAGTTCCTATTTGGGATCAAAAAGAAGGAAAAATTAAAACAAAACAAATGACTTGGAAAGAATTTAAAAATTATGCAAATCAAAGAAATACTCGTGAAAATGTAAATTTAACTCCTGAAGAATGGGCAGTACGTATGCAATTAGAAACACAATACGAACAACAAAAAGCCCAAATTGATTATTATACTCAAAGATATGAGCGAGAATTAGATGAAATAAAAAGATTAGCTAGAGAAAAAGCAAATTATGAAAAAATGGAAGAAGGAAAATCAGAACAAGAATTAATGGCAATGAATTTGCTTGTTCCTGTAAATCCTAGTTCTCATGGTGGTCAATATTTACAACCAACTTACAAAAAGAAAAGTGAAATTATGGAAACTTCAATAAAAGAATTAAAAAGAAGTTTAAACCACGCTCAAACATCTGCTTCTCAATCTGAAACTCAAGCTACAAACACATGGGATGCGATACAAAATATAGATCGTGTTGAAAATTACGGTAAACAAAAAACTGCAGATTCTTATGCGCAATTAGGATTATATGCAATGGAAGAAACAAACAAACACAAACCTTTGAAACCAATCCATGTAGGTCCTGAATTAGGTTGGCCAACAGCTTACGGAGGACACCCTCAAGAATTTATTGAAATAATTCAAGATGCAAGGAAAGAAATGATAAACAAAATGAAAAATGATCCTTATTATCGTTCAAGATACTCTGATTCTCAAATGAAAGAACTTGCAGCAAAACATATTTCTGGAGAATTAGATACGTCCCACTTAAATATGTGGTATAATCATTTTCCTAAACAAGATCCTCACGAACCAGAAGAAAAAAGATTAAAAAGATTCAACAAGTGGTACTTAGACCAAATCGAAGCATTAGCAAAAGCAAAAGTTATAGGTGGAGTTCAAGTTGTAGATAGTATAACAGGAGATCACCGTCATTTACCTGTTGGTCAAGGATTGTTTCCAGTAAAAGAAGCTGTTGAAGTTTTAAAGAAAAACGGATATGATGGTTCGTTTGTATCAGAAGGACATGAAGATGAACAAATAGATCCAGGAAGTACTCAATTTTCGCTTTGGAATGAATTAGGTGCAAGTATTGGAACTGGATATCATTTCGGTTCTCCTAGAGGAGGAAATTCATTTGGTAATATTTATGGCGGAATAGGTGGTGGTGCTGGTTACAGAATACCTCCAGGTTATTCTTTTGGAGCATATTCACCTTCCGAAGAATTCAAAGTTTGGTCAGGAGTACCAGATTTCTAATAGAACTCGATGGATTAAATACATTTAGACCAATTTCCAAAATGTTTATAAATATCTAAACTAAAATTTATACAAGGGTGCGACATTGAAATTCTCATTAAAAGAAAGAGAAACAAAAATAATCCATCATTACAATGATGCAGATTTTAAAAAAGCAGAAGAATTGTCTTCAAATCTAAAGAAAGAATTAGGAGAACTTCTAAAAGCCGTAATATTTTTTGGTTCTGCTGCAAGAGGAGATGCAGTAAGTGGATCAGATGTAGATGTAATGATTATAATAAATGATTTAAAATATGTTTTCTCAGCAGAAGTTGTTGAATCTTTAAGAGTAATAATTGAAACAACTGCTTCAAAAATTTCTGAAAATTTTCATATAACAACAATGCATTTAAGTAAATTTTGGGATTATGTAAGATTAGGAGATCCTATAATTGTAAACATATTAAGAGATGGAGTAAAAGTTTATGACGAAGGATTTTTTGAACCAATACAATATCTTTTAGAACTAGGACAAATTCGTCCAACTAAAGAAGCAGTTTGGTCTTATTATTTACGTGCACCTAAAACAATACGAAGTGCAGAGAAAAAAATGTTGTCTTTAATCGTAGATTTATATTGGGCAGTTATTGATGCATCACACGCTCTTTTGATGCACATAGATTTAATTCCTCCTGCACCACATCATGTTGCAGATATGATAGATAAACATTATGTGAAAACACATTTACTTGAAAAAAAACATTTAGATTCTTTAAGAAATTTTTACACTATGGCTAAAGAAATTGGTCATGAAAAAGTGTTAGATACTTCTGGACAAAAAATAGACAAGTTGTTGATTTTAGCAAAAGATTATCTTAAAAGAGTAAAAGAACTATTGCAAATAGATCCTGAAAAACTAAAAAAAGCAACTAAATAATTTCTTTAAAATAATTTAATAATTTTTCATGGTTAGAAAATATTTTGTCTGCATGCCCTAAATAATGTTTATCAATAGTAGTTTCTAAAGCAAAAACTTTCAAACCCGCTCGCTTCGCACTTTCAATTCCCAAAGGTGCATTTTCAATAACAACCAAATCTTCTTTCGGTAAGTTAAGAATTTCAACAGCTTTCAAATAAGGATCTGGCGCAGGTTTTCCTCTAGAAACATCATTAGCTGTAACCATAAAATCAAACATTCCTGAAAACTCTTTTTCAACAACAAATTCTGCAAAAATTTTATTGGAACCTGTAACTACGCCCGTTTTCATACCTTTACTTTTAACATATTCAACAATTTCTTTCACAAAATCATAAATGAATATTTTAAACACTTCTTTAGTATATTTTATTTTATTATTAAAAACTTCTTTCTTTTGTTCAAGAGTTAATTCTATTTTAAATTTTTCAGAAAAATGTTTAAGAGTTTTTTCCAAATCTGCTCCTTCATACATATACAACATTTCGTCAGGAATATCTATTCCAACCTGCTTAAAAGCCCTTTTCCAAGCGTAAATGTGATATTTCATACTATCTACTAAAACACCATCCATATCAAAAATAACTGCTTTCATGGTCATCAAAAGGAATCATTCCTTTTTAAATATATTTAAAAACAAAATAAAAATATTTATAAAGAGAATAAATATCCTTAATTTTGAACGGTCAAAGCGATGTGGTTATACCCGATCCCTTTTCGAACTCGGAAGTCAAGCACATCTACGTTTCGTATTGTACTGCATTTCAGTGCGGGAACTACGAAAAGCTGTTCACTTTATCTTTTTAAAAAATTAAAAATAGTGTATACTATGTATACGCTGAAGT
>CAYSFC010000047.1:0-2474 GCA_964430665.1 uncultured Methanosarcinales archaeon
CTTTGCTCGTTCTAAATAAATTGTTTCAATACCTGAATCCATTTTTGTATGCCTTTTTTATTATATCAAAATAAACATCTTCGTTGAATAATATTAAATGTTTTTTTTGTATTTGTTTACCTAAATTTTCTTCATCATTTAACAACATTTCTAGAAATTCATGTTTAGTAAAATAATAAGGATCTAATTCAATTTCTAGTTTTAATTCTTCAACATAGGGTTTAATTTTTTTAATATCTTCTTTTGTTTCTGAAAGTATACATATGTCTAAATCAGATTTAGATGTATGTTTACTATCGACATAACTTCCAAACACAATCAAACAATAATTAGAATAAGGAATTGTTTTAATTAATATATTTGTTGTTTCAATTTCCGGAAAAGGATAATTTTCTAAAAGATTAAAATAATTAAGAGTTTTCCAGACTATTTGATTATGTATATTTAACGAATATATGTTTAAATTACTTTTTTGTGATTTAATTAAAAAATTATACTCACATAATATTTTAAGTGTTTCAAAAACCCATGGTTTAGATTGTTTGTTTAAAATATCCATTATGTCTTTTATACAATATTTTGAAAATTCATTATTTTTCCAAGCTAGAAGAACTTTCAATTTTTCATCAGATAACATAAATATACAATATATTACTTATTTAAATAACTATCGTTATCTTTATAAATAATGTTTTAAAAAACCTAATCATTTAAATAGTATAAGAAAATTCACAAGAATACGCGTGTTGAGGGGTTTAAATGGAGAAAAAACACATACCGAAAAATCAAGCTACTAACAAAACCAAACTTATATTATCTTTTTTAGGATTAGAATTCTTATTATTTCTTTTCGTGATTTTATCTGCTGAAAGAATAGTTCCAATGTCATCATCAAGATTATGGCTTCTAGGATTATTTTCAGTATTGATGTTAGGAACAGGATACTGGTTATACACAGAAAATATATCTTTTTATCAAAAACATAAGAAAAAATTCAATGTTGCATTTACACTTATTCTCTTAATAATCCCTATGCTCTTCGCAGGATACATAAGATCTTACGCGTACAATCTCCCAATAGCTGATGATTGGGCTGAAAACTCAATAATGGGTCGGCTCACTCCTCAAATTTATAATCAAGTAAAATCAGAATATCCAAATCTCCCCGATGATTTAATTCAAGAAGAAGTTAAAAAAAGACAAAATCAATTTATAGAAGAAAATTATGAAGATATTACTTCTGAAAAAGAAAAAATTGCTTCCCAGTTTAGAGATTCATTTCAAGCAGAAAATGGTCAAACTTACTTTTTAGCAATAGATCCTTATTTCTATTATACTTACTCCAAAGCAAATCACTTAAATGGGTTTCCTGGAGATAAAGTTGTAACAAATGATGAAGGAGAAAAAGTATATGAATTGTCAAGACGTCTAGCTCCAGTTGGTAAAACTTTAGATAGAGCAGATTTTCATATGTGGATAGAATCCAAACTTTACCAAATGAATGGTTTAGATGAAACTTCTACTCCAGGTGAAAGAACAAAAGCAGTTTATTTTTTACCAGTACTATTTTCAATGTTAGCAATAATTCCTTTATTTCTAATAATAAAATTATATTCAAATAATTTGTTTGCATTTCTAGGAAGTTTATCATTTTCCACAGTTACAACATTTTTATCTCGTACAACTGCAGGATTTGTAGATACAGATGCATACAACGTATTCTTTCCTTTGTTAATAGCATTTTTCATAATATATGCATTCAATGCTAAGAACAATAAAACAGCATCAATATATGCAATCTTAGCAGGTTTAGTTCAAGCATGGTATTTATGGACTTGGGGTAGTGCTTGGTATACATTTGTGTTTTTCACAATAATACTTTTAGCTTATGTAATATATACATTATTAGCAGAATTCTTTGAGAAGAAAAAATTCATAATCAAAACTTTGAAAAAAGAATTGATTGCATTTGGTTTATTCTTTTTATCTGCTTGGGCATTTTCATTAACTCTTGGAAAAGATATTTTACAAATCAGTTATAAGGCTGTGTTATCTTCATCTCAAGGTTTAGCAACTGCAAAGATGGGAAATATTTGGCCAAATGTTTTTTCTTCAGTAGCAGAATTAAATCCTGCTTCATTCCCTTCAATAATTAATTCCATAGGAGGACAATTAATTTTCTTAGTTGCTTTACTAGGATTACTTTTATTATCCATAGATTTTCCACACAAAAGAAAAAATTATGGAATTTACAAAAATATTTTATTAGGTGTAGGATTTGTTTGGTTCTGTTTCTTTGTTTTAGATTTCAAAGATATGGGCTTCTTAGAATCAATACACAAATCTTTAATAGGATTAACTTCAAACAATCCTCTAATATTCGTAATAATGTTATTTCTACCAATGATTGTGGCAATGTTGTTTGCATTACATAATACTAATGCAGATAAAAAAACATTCCTAACAATACTTTT
>CAYSFC010000047.1:2574-3945 GCA_964430665.1 uncultured Methanosarcinales archaeon
TGTTTGCATTACATAATACTAATGCAGATAAAAAAACATTCCTAACAATACTTTTAACAGCATATATTGCAGGAACAATATATATGAGTTTACAAGCAGTAAGATTTATTTTATTATTGGCTCCTATGTTTGCAATAGCTTTAGGAGTTGGTCTTTATTATTTAGCTAAATTAGGAAACGATAAAATAAAAGATTTCTTAGAATTAAAAGACGGAATATTTAAGTTTTCAGGAACAATATTAGTAATATTATTGTTTGGTTTTATGTTTGTACCAACAGCAGTAACTGCTCACGAAATTTCATATAACTCAGTTCCAAACTTTGATGACAACTGGTACGATTTAATGTATAAAATTAAAGACAATTCAAACCCAGATGCAATAATTACTTCATGGTGGGATTTTGGACATTTCTTTATAGCAATATCTGAAAGAGGAGCTACATTCGATGGAGCATCTCAAACAACACCACAATCACATTGGGTAGGTAAATTACTCATGGAAAACGATGAAAATGTATCCGCAGATATTTTAAAAATGTTAACTTGTGGTGGAAATCAAGCATTCGAAGTAATGCAAGAAAAAGCAAACGATTCCACAGGAGGAGTATTCATAAATAAAATAATATATTCTACTCTTGGAAAAGAAAACAAAGAAGAAATTTTGAAAAATAATCCCTATTTTGAATTTTCAGATAATGATGTTTCAGAAATAATGGAAAAACTATCTTGTAATAATCCTCCAGAAAATTTTGTAATTGCTTCAGAAGACATGGTTGGTAAAGCAGGAGTTTGGGCACATTGGGGTTCATGGAATTTCACAAAAAAATATGTTTTAGATAATTACAAAACACAATCAATAGAAGAATTGTCTAATATTTTAGAACTTGATTTAGAAACAACAACAAAACTAGTTTCTGAATTAAAAGAAATAGACTTAAAAGCACGTTTAAAAAATGTTAAAAGAGATGATCTTCTAAATATGTGGTTAGCACCATATCCAAGTTATTTGTCTGATGTAATTTCTTGTACAGAAGAAAACAACGTTGTTGATTGTCAAGGAGCTATAACTATAGATTTAAACACAAAATCTGCTAAATTTAATTCACCACAAAACGGAAAATTTGCAAACTTAGTAATTGCAAAAAATGGAACTCTTTCAACACATCTCCAAAACGAAGATGGTTTAATTGACATTGTTTTAAAAGAAGAAAATGGAAATTATAATGTTCTACTAGCTCAAACACCTTTAGGAGCTTCAACATTTACAAAATTGTTCTTCTTAAACGGAGCAGGAACTACAAAATTCGAGAAGTTTGACTACACAATGTCAACATCAGGTTGGAAGATTTATACTTGGAAAGTTCTTAATT
>CAYSFC010000048.1:0-3815 GCA_964430665.1 uncultured Methanosarcinales archaeon
TGTGAAGTAACTCCAAACGATCGTTATTTTGATGGAACAACTTTAACTTCAAACAACATAACAATTGGATATTATCCAATTTTAGCATTCACAGTAACTCTTCCAGGACAAGCACCAGTAAATTCAAGCGACGATGGAAACCAAACATCAATAATGAATTTTTACGCTTTAACAAACACAATCTCAAACTTAAATCCGTGCGTAGGTACTTCAAGCAATTGTCAAAATTCAACAACACCATTTTTCATATACAAAAACACAGGAAATATTAATTTAAATTTTAGCATTTATTTAAATTCATCTTTACCAAGCGTATTTTCTCTTAAAGCAAATACAGAAAATAATTCTGCAACAGCAAATTTAGTTAATACCTCTCCTTTAGTAGTAGGTTCAAACATAATTGCAGATCAAAACTTCAGTCTTTGGTTTTACGGAGATTTCATAAACGCTTATCCAACCGACAACACAAATGTAAGTTTAACAACAAATGCAACAAATTCATAGAGGATTAAAATGGAAAATAACAAAACAACAAAAGTAAACAAACCAAAAAAAGTAAAAAGAAAATTTAACAACAAATTAATTTTAGGAATTGTGCTAACAATTATTTTAGTATTTGCGATAATGTTCATCTTTTCAAAAACCAAACAAGACGAAACTCTTCCTTATAGCGAAACTTTAGTAAATAGATTGCAAGGTTCAGAACAAGGAAAAATAAGTTCGGTAAGACCAGATTATCTTCCATCACAAATGTTTGTAAATTTACCAGACATGCCTGAAGACTTTTATCAAATAAGGCAATTGATTCGCTTAGGCAGAATTACTGATTTTGAAAATTTAGAAGAAGAATATTGGATGCAACCTGAATTCTTTCCTCAATTCGAAGAAATAGCTTTATCTCTATTACAAAATCCTCCAAAAGATAGATGGGGTGCTTATGGTATTGCTGTTTACCCTGCAGATTGGGTTTACGTTGCAAAACCTGGAGAAAAACTAGATGTATACTTTTACATAAAAAGTGGATACCTTGTTGAAACTTATCAAGGAATTAATTTAGAAAAAACATTTCCTGAAAATGCAGAAATAACAACTGGTTTAGAATTACCTGGAGGAATAAAAAAAATAACTCAACAACCAGAAAACACATCACAATTATTTGATATAGAAATAAATCCAAATCCATTTGTATTAGAACCAAACTTTCCAATATACAAAATAAACGGAACAATAAAAGTAAAAGTTTCTGTAAACATTTCAGAAAATATTTCCCAAGGAAATTATGTAATTGCAATAGACACTACAAACGTTCCAGAAGAATACGAAAACAAATGGATTAGAGATTATCTAAATTTATACACTTCTGGAGGAATGACTAAACTAGATAGACCTTACTATCAATTATTCATACAAATACAAGATGAAGAAATTGGAGGCGATATTTGAAAAGAGGTAGACTAAAATTAGAGGGATAAAAAATGAAACACGATGACATATTTGAAAAAAAACATAAAAAGAAAAATTTCAAGACAACATTCATAATTATTTTGATTGCTTTACTTATAGTAGCAGCAATTGTTTTTTGGCCATCAGCTGAAAATCAAAATTCAACAGACGAAGTAAACGAAGCTCAAAATAATGAAAATGTTGAAGAAGTGAAAGTTTATGATGAAGTTATTTTAGAGGAAACTATTGAATTTAATGAATTTCCATTTAAAATAACTCAAGAGTTAGAAAGTAAAACAAACTATGAAGTTTATTTTAGAACAGACAAAGAAATACAATTTGTAGTTTATTCTGAAGACAGATATAACGAGTGGCAAGAAACAGGATATCATACAATATCTAAAGCTTCAACAAAATTAGGTTCTGAATGTTGTGATACATCTAGAACATTCAAAGTAGGAATAAACGAAAATGAAGGTGGCGATTATTATTTTGTTTTTGACGATTCAAAATTGCCAGACAAAGAAAATTTACCAACAGAAGGTAAATTAGTAATAACAAAAAAAACAGATATATGAGGTAAACAAAAATGAAAAAAATACAAAAAATTTTGTTTGTGCTAGCATTAGTAGCACTTTTGCCCGTGGTTCACGCGGCGATTAGTACAACGACACAAGTTAATTTCAATGTTGGAACATTACTTGCGTACACATTAACATTACCTGGAGAATCAGGAGTGGCTGCAACAGGACCAGGTGCTGCAACAACAGCAATAGAATTTAACACTACATCAGGAACAGATTCTAATATTAACGCTAAAGTTGTAGGTGGAACAGTTCAATCAGATGGAACACCAATATTTCAGTTCGACAATACAGGAACAGTTGATTTGAACATAAGTGTTGTATTAGATACAGCAGTACCAGCATGTATGAATCTTACAGGAGCAACAACATTTGCAGGTGCAGATGCAGGTGCAGAAATAACAACTTCAGCAATAGACGTTGTAACAGATTACACACCAGCAGCTTCAGCACAAGATTGGTATATGAAAGCAGACTTTAGTGCATGTACAGCAGCAGATACTGTGTCAAGAACACTGACAAGTGAAGGAGTACAAAGCTAATTAGCTTTGATTACTCCTCTTTATTTTTGAATAAAGAGGTAGAAGAAAGAACAATAGAGTTATGATTAGGCATACCAAAACTGGAATGCGAATAATTTTATTCATTTTCTTAGCTTTAGCTCTATTTTCTTTTTCTTCAACAACTGTTGAAGCAATAAGTACAGGAACAACAATTTATTTCAATGTGAATACAGAATTAACAATTTCAAACATAGTGACGAATCCTTCTTTTCCATTCTATAATGATGGAAACGAACAAAATGTTTCAGTGAATTTCACATCAAGTGATTATCCAATAAATGTAACATTTAAAGTATACAATGAAAGCAACCAGTTAGAATTTTCGCAAGGTCCAATTGAAATAAATAGTTCCCTTTATTTACCTTTAAATTTAACAATAAATAGTGATTTAACTGCAGGTTCATACTCTGTTAATATAACTATAAATAAATCTAGTTCAGAATATGTAATGGAAAATCTTGGAACATTTATTGTGGGAGGAAGTAACCCTTCAGTAATTGTGGAACATCCTTGGATAGGTCATTATCCATATAATATAAATAAAAATGTTGTTTTAGTTGCAAACATTACAGATTCTGATGGTTTAAACGAAACTTCTGCACAAGTAACTTTACCAAATTCAACAAAAATAAATTTAAGTTTGGCAAAATATGTTAATTATGATGATTTCAGCATAAACACACTAAATTATTATTGGTTTGTACAAAACCAAACCATAGGGGATTCTCAACAATGTGTTGTAGATATAGATAAAACTAGAAAAGGAAAAGCATTCACATCCATACTTGGTGAAGGAAGTCCAAAAACAGACACTTATTGTGGTTTAAGAACTTCAGCCGCGTACTATGGTGATTTTGATACAAATGTTAGTTTCAACATACTTCACGAATCAGGAGATTCTTACGCGTTGTTAGCAAAAATAAGCGAAGAACCCGACACCCATAAACCAGGAAAACACATATTTATTTCATTAGGAAAATGGGGCAATTATGGAAGAACATATGATGTGTTTGTAAGTAATGGAACTATTTCAGAATATATTTTAGAAGAAAGTCCTATAACTGAAGATACTCAAGGAAAACTTAGATTAAAAAGAGAATCAAATAATTTCACATTTTATGTTTGGAACAATACAAACAATTCGTGGATAGAATTAATTGAAATAGAACTGGAAAATATGCCTCACGCAATGTACTTTAGTTTAGAAGTTGAAAACGCCGCGCCT
>CAYSFC010000049.1:0-3667 GCA_964430665.1 uncultured Methanosarcinales archaeon
TTCAGTAGCATTTTTACTAGGAAGTATAAGTGTTGTAGCTTATGGCGAACTTTATTCAGATTTATTGACCAAATCATTGAAATCAGAGAAAAGAAGTTATTTTTTACAATGGATTCTAAAAAAAGGATTATTAATTACAACTATTTGTTTTTTAATTTCAGGTATAATTTTAGAGTATTTTGGATTACAAGGCAACACATTTACATTCTCTTTGTTCAATAACACATACACATTTATGTTACATGGTTATTTAATTGTTTTTGAAATAGCTGCTTTTGCGTTCATATTGTCTGGTTATTTACTTTCCAAATTACCTTCACTTTCCACAAAAAAAAGAATTCCGACACAACATTTATTCAAAGAATATTTACATACTTTAAAATTTCATTATCACGAATTTTTAGTTAATAAACGAGTCAAATTAATGCTTGTAAGTTCTACATTGGTATCAGTAGTACAATCTTTAGGTGCGGCATACTATGGTTGGTATATTTACAAGATGTTTGAAAATTCTTTTTTCGGAGGATTCTTAAACATAGCAATTATTTTTGGATTTGCTTTGTTAGTATCATTTATAGGGCCTTCTTTTGCGAATTTCTTCAGAAAAAAATTAGGCTTGTCGCCTCTTTTTGTTTTTGGAACTTTACTTTTAGCAATGCTTCCCCTAACTTTAGTTTATAACCCTCATTTTTTAACAATATTTTTCGCAAACTCTTTTGCAGTAATAGGTGCTAGCATATTAGGAGTTGCTCAAGGTCTTTTATCATCCAATTTATTAAATGATTATGAAAGAAAAATTTATTTTCACTCATTAGGAATTGCATCTATATTTCCATTCCTAATTATGGTTCCTCTAGGAGCATTATTCGGACACTTTTTTGGTTTAGAACTTTTATTTAAACTAATTTTGATAATTTTAATTTTAATAGTCGTTCCAATAAATTTTAAACTTGTGATGATGAGTCAAAAACAAAAGATATAAATAACATACAAGAGGATAAATATATATGGTCATACAAAGATTGCCTAATCCTGATGATTGTTGGGGTTTGCAATGGGAATTTGTCGCTAAAAAAACTAACATTAGTTGGGAGAAGCTTTACAAATGGGTAAGGCAATATTTAGATTATGAAGGTTGGAAAGACATTCAAGGCGATAAAACTATGTATGAAGTTATGTTTCAAGATATTACATTGCCCAATGGTGCGAAAAATCAATGGATTTGGTGGAGAGCATATAAAGAACCAAAAGTAAAATCTGGTAGATTTATACGTTTATATTTAAAACTCGATGTTCAAACTCTTTATTTAGTTGACAAAGAAGTTATGCACAAAGGCAAAAAAATAAAACTACAAAATGGTGAGTTTAATTTTAAAGGACGAGTTTATTTCGCAGAAGACTTAGATAAAGGTACAAGATCTAAAAGTGAATGGAATGTGAATTCTTTTTTGAATTTTTGGAAAAGAAGATTTTGGTGGATTGCAAACAGAGACGTTATAAAACAAGCCAAAAAAGAAGTTATACATTATTCCAATGAAATTTATAATTATCTTCACGAATACACAGGAGTTAAACCACCAGAAGATGTTAAAGATTACCATGCAGAAATTAGAGGTTTAGGACATTAATTTTTTAATTATTATAATGTTGTATGCTTTTATCGATGGCAAGTTTATTTCTTTATCAAACAATTCAAAGTTTGTACTCTGAGTTGGCATAACTTGTTCACCATTTAAATTATTATAACTATCATAAATTATTTCAAATGATTCTTCTTCCTCAACACCGAAAGAATAATCTCTAATTTCTGCACCTGCAAAATTTAATAAAATGTAATATATCGCATCCGTGTTTTGTGTTGTATCTTTTCTTTTAATCACTAAAATTTTATTCACATCGTCAACATTTACAAATTCTCTGTTTATTGTGTTTTCAGGCCAAAATGCAGGTTCTTCAAGAATTTCATTTATTTTTTTCTTGTAATTTATTACTTCTTTTGATTCTATAGAATTTAATTTATCCCAATGAATACTACTATCGTGTTCAAAAGTTCCTTTTTGTAACAAAAATGTTTGTAAAATATCTAATATTCTTCCTTCAGTTCCAAAACTAATCAAAGCTTCCATTATTTTTATTTTTCCAATAGCGTGTTTGTTCAAAGAATCATTTTTCAAAGTCATAGCATCAAAAGCATAAGATCCTGTTGCACGACCATACATTAATCCTGCAGCAGCATCATGATTATGAAAATCAGATATTGTACTATTGGACTTACTTTTTTCTTTATCGTTTCTAATATATTCTAATTTCCAAATAGTTAAATCTTTTGCAGATTTCAACATATATTCGCTGTGAAGAAAATAAGTTAGACGTGAACCACTATATGCTGTCGCTCCTAAACTTCTTTTATTTAAACTAATTGGAGAAACTAATTCTTTCGCATTTTCTCCATGAAAATAATGAGATTCTAAATGAATTAAAGTATATGGATCATAATCATATATGTTTTGTATTAATTTTTGCAGAAATAATCTTCCGTGAGGTCGTTCGTCTCCTTCACCAGAATCACCATATCTTAAAATTCCATCCACATTATCTATTCTAAAACCATCAACAAAATATTTTGTTAAAAATAAATTACAACTTTCTTCTAAAAACTCTCTTATATTTTTATCACCATAATTATATCTCTTAGTTCCCCAATGAGTTTTCTCATTTAAATAAATTGAATCTCCAAACTCATCCCACTTATGTAATCCAATATCTTCACCATTATATTCAAACAATTTAAAATCTTTATAAGGACAATGACTAATTATTACATCCAAAATAACTGCAATATTAAGTTCGTGACATTTATCTATTAATTTTAGAAATGAATCAGGATCTCCAAAACTTTTATGTATTGCAAAAGGATATGAAACTAAATATCTGTATTTCCAATTATCTCCATCAATTGATTGAGCCAACGGTAGAAATTGAATTGTGTTGAAACCTGATTCTTTTATTTTTTCTAAAACACCACAATTTGTTATATATGTAAATAAATCTTCTTCTGAATCCGCAAGCGATTTACTTTTTTTATCATATTCAAACCACCTAGCAACCAAACCCAAAACATCTGTTTGAATTATTTTTGTAGCTCGATGAACTCTTTCAGGTTTAGAATTTTTTAATTTATATGTGGAAGGATTTTCAAAATCCCAAAAAACACTATTTCCTTTTTCATCAAAAAACACTGTAGCAGGATCTCTCAAAAATTTATTATCCACTAAATAAGCATAAGGTTCTTTATGTTTAATCTGAGAAATCTTAATTTGAGAAAAGTTATCTTCTTTTTCTAGTTTGTAATCTTTTAAATTTTCACATTTCCCCCAATTATTAAAATTTCCAACTAAGAAAATATCTTTATCTATATTTTTTGTGTAAACCATAAATTGAATTAAACTTGCTTCTTCGTTTTCTCTTTCTAAAACACGGTAACCAAATTTGTTTTCAAAATTTCTTTTAGGTTCTATTTCAGGAGAATATAACAAAGTTTCCCATTGATAGTTTATAGCTCTAAAAGGAATATTTTTATTCATATTATAACTTGTAAGTCTTTATTTAAATAGTTGACGCAATAATTTAAAAAGAAAAAGAAAGAAATTGTAAATTTCTTTTAAAA
>CAYSFC010000050.1:0-3333 GCA_964430665.1 uncultured Methanosarcinales archaeon
GAAGATAAGTAAGAAGCTATTTTTCCACATTGATTAACTGGTAATTCTTTTATTAAACAAGCTAAAAATGCTCCCGCATAGGTATCTCCTGCACCATTTGTATTTATTACTTCAACTTTATTTATAGGTATTTTGCTTATTTTATTTTCAAAGGAAATGATACTTCCTTTTTCTCCAAGTTTAACTATGGAATATTTACAAAACTTTGAAAGAAATACTGCTGCTTCTTCTTCAAATAAGTTTGTAAATTCTTTTGCTTCTAGTTCGTTTACAAATATTATATCTATATATTTTTCAAGAAGTTCTTCAATTGTTTTTTTATGTCTTTGGATTAAAGAAGGATCTGCTAGATCTATTGAGATTAAAACATTGTTTTCCTTCGCTATATTCATTGCATAAATTATTGCTTCTTTTTGATTTGGACTATCTAATTGATATGCCTCTATATGAAGTATTTTTGAATTTTTTATTGCGTTTTTATTTATATTTTCTTTTTTAAATTCTGTTGCTGCACCAAGATATGTTGCAAATGTTCTTTCACCATCTTCTGTAATTAAAACTAAACACATACCTTGAGGAGTATTTTGAGTTGCAAAGCCGCAACCGATTCCACTTTCGTTTGTTAATTTTTCATATTCTTGCCCAAAAGTATCTTTTCCGATTGAACCTAGAAATAATGTTTTTGCACCTATTGAATTTGCACTTGCTAATGTGTTGGCAACACTTCCTCCTAAACCTTCAATCATATTTTCTTTTTTTAGAGAATTTAAAAGATTCTTGAAAGTAATTTCATCAATTAGATGCATATGTCCTTTAGTTAGATTGTTTTGGATTAAAATTTTATCTTCTATTGATATAGTAACATCTAAAAGAGGATTACCAATACCAACAATTTCGTATGTCATTTTAATATCTATAATGTTCTGGTTTGTAAGGTCCTTCTTTTGGAACTCCTAGATACTCTGCTTGTTCATCTGAAAGTTTTGTTAATTTTATTCCTAATTTTTCTAAATGTAATCTTGCTACTTCTTCATCCAATAATTTTGAGAGCATATAGACACCTAATTCATGTTTGTTTTGCCACAAATCTAATTGTGCTAAAACTTGGTTTGTGAATGATGCACTCATAACAAAACTTGGATGTCCTGTTGCGTTTCCCAAATTAACTAATCTTCCTCTTGATAAAAGAATTATAGAATGTCCATCAGGGAAAACGAATTTATCAACCTGTGGTTTGATGTTTATTTCTTTAATTCCAGGAAATTTTTCTAACTTTTCAACTTGAATTTCATTATCGAAATGTCCAATGTTACAAACTATTGCTTCATCGTTCATTTGTTCCATGTGTTTTGCTGTAATAACATCTTTATTTCCTGTTGTTGTGACAAAAATATCTCCTTCTGAAAGAGCATTTTCTAAAGTTGTAACTTCAAAACCTTCCATTGCTGCTTGAAGTGCACATATTGGATCAATTTCTGTTATAATAACTCTTGCGCCAAATCCTTTCATAGATTGTGCACATCCTTTTCCTACATCTCCATAACCGCAAACTACTACTCGTTTTCCTGCTACCATTACATCTGTTCCACGTTTAATTCCGTCTGCTAAAGATTCTCTACAACCATATAAGTTGTCAAATTTTGATTTTGTTACTGAATCATTTACGTTGATTGCAGGGAATAGAAGTTGGTTTTTTTCGAAAAGTTGGTAAAGTCTATGAACTCCTGTAGTTGTTTCTTCAGAAACTCCTTTAATATTTTTTGCTATGTTGTTCCATTTAGTTTTATCTTCTTGATAAGTATTTTTTAGAATTTTTATTAATTCTTGGAAATCTTCACCTTCATTTGAATAGTCTTTGTTTAATAAATCTGGATTAGACTCTATTTCAACTCCTTTATGAACCATTAAGGTTGCATCTCCACCATCATCTACTATTAAATCTGGACCTTCTCCATCGAAGTTTAGTGCTTGCTTTGTACATTGCCAATACTCTTCTAATGTTTCTCCTTTCCAAGCGAAAACTGGAACTCCTGATTTAGCTATTGCTGCTGCAGCGTGATCTTGTGTTGAATATATGTTGCATGATGCCCATCTTACGTTCGCTCCTAGTGCTACAAGTGTTTCTATAAGAACTGCTGTTTGAATGGTCATGTGTAAGCTACCCATGATTTTAGCACCTTTTAGAGGTTGGTTTGTGTATTTTTCTCTTAATGCCATTAAACCAGGCATTTCTTTTTCAGCCATCTCGATTTCTTTTCTACCGAAATCAGCTAATGAAATATCTTTAATTTTATAATCTTCCATAGTAAAAACCTTGTTTTGAGGGATTTTTTAGTATTTAAAAAGGTTTGCTGGGTTAGATTTAAATATGTTTTAATTTTGGTTTGATGTATGTTAAAAGATTTAAAGCCTAAGATTAGAGAAATTGTGCGTACTAAATTAAAATTAGAAGGGCCTTTGAGGATAACTAAATTAGGTACTGGTGAGAATAATATTAATTTTTTGGTTGAGGTTGCGAATAAAAAATTAGTTTTTAGAATAGGTATGAAAGAATGGATTCAAAAAAATATGAAAAGAGAATTCGATACTATTAAAATTTTGCCTGAAGGTGTTGGTCCTGAAGCAATTTATTATGATAATTCTTTAGAAATAATTCCTTATATTTATTCTGTGTTAAGTTATGTTGAAGGAAATCATTTGAAAAAATGGTCTAAAAAACATTTGAGTATGCATGCAAGAAATCTTGCTAAATTACATAAAATTAAAAGTTCAAATTATGGGAATATTTATAGTCGTAAAAAGAAATTAAATATGGTTAATAAAGTTAAGAAAGATTTTAGCGACTTTAAAGAAACTCTGGTTGATGATGAACTTTCTAGAGAAATTTATCCTAAATTTTTAAAATATGTTAAGGAAAGAAATAATTTGTTTATTTCTATGAAGAAATTTAGTTTTATTCATAATGATCCTTGTTTAACAAATATTCTCTTTGATGGTAAGGAGATTAAATATATTGATTGGGAGTGGTCAAAGTTTTCTGATCCTGCTTTAGATGTTGTTATGCTTTTTGATAAGAAAAATGCTTTACCTCCTTGGAAAATTAAGTTGGGTGGGGAGATGTTGGATTTTTATTTAGATGAATATTTTAAGTACGCTCCAAAAGATAAGAATTTTTTGGAAAGAATGGAAGTTTGGTATCAGTTTATGTTATTCTTCGAGTATGTTTATATGAAATGGAAGATTAAGCATTTTGTTAAGGAAAAGGTTGGTTTGAGTAAAAAAGAGTATATTAATCTTACAAATGTTATGGGAGAAGAGTTAAGGAAAATATGG
>CAYSFC010000051.1:0-1152 GCA_964430665.1 uncultured Methanosarcinales archaeon
TCTGTTTGATTGATTGTTATGTTTGTTTCTGGTGTCTCATTTAGTATTTCTTCTTCTGAGAAATTAACTTCAACAAATTGGTCTAAAGTTATGTTTGATACAAATGTTGAATTGTCTTCTTCTAAAGTTACAAAACCAGTTAAAAGATTTGAATCTTTTTTTGTGGAGTATATTTTATATTCTTTTGTTTCATCAATAAGAAAAATTTCTATATTTCCTTCACCAACATATTTTCCTGAAAGAGAATTAAAGGTTATGTTTTGTTTTAAATAAATTTCTTCTGAGAGATTATTTTCAGAAATTAGAGTTATATTTAAAGAATTTTCTTGTAGAAATTGTTGATCTACAACTTTACCTGTTAGATTTAGAAAGGGGTTGTTGTATATGAAAATTGTTAGAGACAAAACTATTATTGTTGTCAGTATAATTAGTAATGATTTTTTTTCTGTCATTATTCATCCTATTACAAAAATTATATCTCCGCTACTTCCAGCTTGAAATACTAAATCTCCGTTTTCGTTATAGTTTGTTGTTTGGTTTGGAATTTCTTCTAAAGTTGTGTTTGTTTCTGTTTGAGTGTAGGTGTAATTTTCTGGAATGTTTAAGTTTGCTTCTCCAACACAAGTTATTGCTCCTGATTGGTCTATGTATTTTATTCCGTATTCGCAAATTGTTGGTTGTATTTGTTTTTGAATTGGTGTTCCTTGTATGAAAAGATTTTTTCCAATGTTTACATTCTCAGACATATTTATATTTCCTAATGTATCCATTACAAAATGATTTGCGTTAAAGTTTTCATAGCCTGAAACTATTTTGAAATTTTCTGTTTTTCCTAGTTGATCTATACCTAAACTAAAATGTGAATTTTTTGAATATAAATATAAAAAAGGATTTTCAGTTATACTTCCTATGTTGATAGAATATGTAGCTACATTTAAAGGTCCTTTTACTTTATATTCTTGATTTTTTTCCTTTATTATAATATTATCTTCTAGATTTGTAGCTAAAACTAAAGATGATAAAATTGTTATCAACATTAAATAAATTAATATTTTATTTTTCATTTTAATTTACACTCCCTTTGTTTGTGAAACTTCCTTTGTTTGTGAAACTTCCTTTGTTTGTGAAACTTCCTTTGTTTGTGAAACTTCC
>CAYSFC010000051.1:1252-3305 GCA_964430665.1 uncultured Methanosarcinales archaeon
CTTTGTTTGTGAAACTTCCTTTGTTTGTGAAACTTCCTTTGTTTGTGAAACTTCCATAATTTGTTATTTCGTTTTGAATAATTGTATTTCCTTCCAATTCAATGTTTTCATCAATTGTACAATCAAAATCTAAATGCCATGATGTTGAGTTCGTTAAAAATTTACAAAAATAATTTACATCTGAATATTTTTTTATTTCTTCATCAGTTAAAACTCTTGAATAAATTCTTGAATCATAAATTTCTCCAATTATGTTTCCCCCCAAACCTGATGTTTCATAAAAATAATTTATGTAATTTTCTGGCGAGGGTGAATTATAATTTCCTGAAATATTTTGGATTAATTTTAATTCTCCATCTAAATACATTCTAAGAGTGTTCATATTATTTGATTTTGTGTTTGTTATAATTAGATTTAAAATTGAAGAATCTAATTTTATTGAATTTGTACTATCTAAAGGTTTTTCTCCATCCCCTCCTTGTAATCTTATTGTTTTTGTTTTTGGATAATATAATACTCTCATTCCTGAACGGTGTCCATTTTCTCCCAAAATCCAAGCTGTAACAGTTCCTTTAGTTATTTCTGAAATGTTTGCTTTTATTAAAAGTGAAAAGTTTCCTGTGAATGAAAAATTTGAATTTAAAATTCCTGTTGCATAACCTTTATTGAAAAAAATTCCTTTATTAGTTTGAGTTAAATTATTTAAAGAAGTTAAGTGATTATTGTTTCCAGATAAATCTTGAATTATGTTATTTTTTAAAATAAAATTATGATGAACTTTTAAGTTTGAGTTTTGGATTATTGAAGCGGATGTAAAACTAGTTAAAAGAATAAAAATAAATATTGTTGTTAAGATTGTTTTCTTCATTTTTCTATTTTAATTTTAATCTGTGTCACATACTGCGTTTGAAACATTTCCATCTGGTCCTACAATACATGAATGTGTTGAGTTCCAATAAAGTCCTCCACCATTTCCAAAGTAAATCCAACCTGAAGTTGCTGAAGCATTTAAATTTCCTGTTACTTCTAAGTCTCCATCTTGAGTATGATTACCTGTAAATTTAGTATTATCATCAAAATCATCATCAACAATTTTAAACCAATCATTTACATCACAAGAAGTAAAAGGATAACATCTTCTATACCATACTTGGTCTTTACTTGAATGAACGTAAGTTTGTAACCCAAAACCATTGTTTGCAACTAAAGGAACATTACTGAACCAACCATAAGGCGAACCTGCATTATAACCATATTGTTCAGTATAAGGATTATCTAAAGCATTATTAGCACCTCCAAAATAAACTCTATTCATTTGTGTATTATTTGTTAAGTTTAGAGATGCATTACTTGCATAATGCTGATTACCTGTATTTGCTTCATTACCATAAACGAAATAACCTCCTGCTTTTCCTTGTAAAAAGTCTGCGTCTAAAAAAGACCCTTCTCCATCATTGTTATTATTCCAAATTTTATGAACTTGACCTATTCTTGATGGAAAATTGAAATTAGTATCAAAATATAAATCCCATCCATTAGTCCAATCTTCAGTTAAATTAGTTCCTGATATCGTAACTTTATCTACTGAAACATATAATCCTTCATAACTATGACTAAATCCCCCTGCACTCCAACCTTTAGTCGTTGTATCTAATTTTAGAAAATCAAAATCTGTTCCGTAAAAAGAACTTTCAGAATTTCCTAATATATATAACATACAATTAGAACTATTCCAACCAGCAGAAGTAATATGACAAGATGTTTCAAATTTTATTTCTTTAAAATATCCGTTTTCTCTAAGAGTAAATTCAGCAGTAATTAAAGCGTCATCTGGAATTAAAGGCATTTCTATATTAATTTCTCCTGTTGTTGTTCCTTTTTCGTAATACGAAATAGGATTATAAATTGTTACAGAATCATTATGATGTAATACTTTGGTAGTATTAAATAATTTACTTTCATTAAAATCTGCGCTTGAAACTGTGCTTAAACAATTTCCTCCATCTATACAAAAGTCCGTATCTGAAGTTACATTTCCAGTTACATCTAATGT
>CAYSFC010000052.1:0-3138 GCA_964430665.1 uncultured Methanosarcinales archaeon
GAAATATATCTTGATGGAGATGCATTTTGTGATTCTTCTTATGAAAATTATTTTATCACAGATAGAAATTGCCCATCTATAAAACCACCTAATACAGGTGGAGGATCCACATACTTTAAAAGAAATTGTGAAATTGTTGCAACTCCTAAAAATCTTGAATTAAATTCAAAAGAATTAGAAATACAAATTTCAAACAATGAAAGTAACGGAAACTTATATTTAAGTTTTGATTTAGATAAAGACAATGATTTTGTTTCAAAATTAACTTTATCAGATGATAAAGAATCAATATCTGCGGGCAAAAATTATAATTTAACTTTAAAAACAACAGAATCTGTTTTATCAGGAAGTATAGATTTGTTAATAACTAGCTCTGTTTGTTATGATGTTATTGTTCCAGTAAAATTATCTTTAGGTACAATTCAGAATCAAACTAATGATACAAATTCTAATACTGCTGACACGTCTGATGAAAATAATATAGAAAGTCAAGAAGATATAAATAGTCAATCACAAAATGAAGAAACTTACGTTAATTCTTCAAGTTATAACTCTTCAGAATCAAACAAAACAAATAAATTAAACTCAAACGGAAAAGACTTTTCAAAAATATATATGGGAATTGGTTTAGTTGTTATAGGACTTATATTTATATCCTCTTTAATGTTTGGAAAAAAAGGAGTTAAAATATCTGTAGAAACATCAAAACCTAAGAAATAAAAATTTATTTTCTTTCTTTTATTTCATCAATTAATTCCTTCATAAAATCTTCTTTAGATTTAGTTGGAAGAACTTCATTATTTCTAGTTCTAGGAGTAACAGTTTTATCTTCAACTTCTTTATCTCCAACAACTAAAATATAATTAAATTGCTTTAATTGAGCATCCCTAACTTTTTTCTTAGTAGATTCGCTTCTTAAATCAACAAAAGCACGAATTCCATTTTCTTTCATTTCTTTTTTCAATTCATTAGCATAGTGAATATGTCTATCAGCAATAGGTAAAATTGAAACTTGATTTGGACTAATCCAAAGAGGGAATTTTCCAGCATAATGCTCAACTAAAACTCCTAAAAATCTTTCAACACTACCTAAAATAGTTCTATGAAGCATAACTGGACGATGTTTTTGACCATCAGCACCTTCATAAGTCAAATCAAACTTTTCAGGCATTTGAAAATCTAATTGTATTGTTGCACATTGCCAAGTTCTTCCAATCGCATCTTTCAAATGAACATCAATTTTCGGACCATAAAATGCACCATCACCTTCATTTATAGCATACTCTTTTTCAGAATCCTCTAAAACTTCTTTTAAATTATTTTCAGCTAAATCCCACAATTTTGAATCTCCCATTGCTTTTTCAGGACGAGTTGAAAGTTCCATAAAATAATCAAATCCGAACTTTGAATAAACAACATTTACAAAATCAAGTAAATCTTTTAATTCATCTTTAATTTGTTCTTTAGTACAGAAAACATGCGCATCGTCTTGAGTGAATACTCTTACACGAAACATTCCCGCTAAAACTCCTGATAATTCATGTCTATGAACTAAGCCAAATTCTCCCGCTCGTATAGGTAAATCTCTGTAAGAATACATGGAATTTTTAAAAATTAAAATATTTCCAGGACAATTCATAGGTTTTAAAGCATAATCCTGATCATCAACTTTCGTAAAATACATATTTTCTTTATAATGATCCCAATGTCCAGATTTTTCCCAAAGAATTCTATTTAAAATAACTGGTGTTCTATTTATTTCATAGTTTCTTTTGTACATAATTTCAGTTACATAGTCAACTATTTGTTGCCACATAAACGTTCCGCCATCGTGAAAGAAAGGCATACCTGGAGCTTCTTGATGAAAAGAAAATAAATTCAATTCTTTTCCAATTTTTCTATGATCTCTTTTCTCAGCTTCTTCAAGCATAAGCAAATATTGATTTAATTCTTTTTTATCAGGAAAAGAAGTTCCATAAATTCTGGTTAACTGTTTGTTTTTAGCATCCCCTCTCCAATAAGCACCTGCGACTTTCATTATTTTGAAAGCTTTAATCATTTTAGTGGAAGGAATGTGTGGACCCCTACATAAATCAATAAAATTTCCCTGTTTGTAAGCAGAAATAGTGTCTCCATCAGCAGAATCAACCAATTCAATCTTGAACTTATTATGTCCAAAAGCTTTTTTAGCTTCTTCTTTAGATTTAAACTCAATTCTTTCTGGTTTCAAGTCTTCTTTTACAATTTTCTTCATTTCTTCTTCAATTTTAGGAAAATCTTCAGTTGAAATATTTAAATTATCAAAATCATAATAAAATCCGTTCTCAATTGCAGGACCTATAGTTGCTTTTGCTTCAGGGTAGAGCCTTTCTACTGCTTGTGCTAATAGGTGAGCTGATGAGTGCCTAAATATTTCAATTCCTTGAGGATCTTTGAATGTTATAATTCGTACGTTGCAATTTGAGGTTATTGTAGTGTAAAGATCTTTTAATTTGCCATCTATTTCAATAGCTAAAGCATTTCTTGCTAATCCTTCACTTATTGAAAGCGCAATATCATATCCGCTAATTCCACTTTCAAATTGTTTTTTACTTCCATCTGGAAATTTTATTTCTACCATTTTTAACCTCAAATCAAAAGATTTGAGATGATGAACATCAAGTTCTTCACCTCAATATATACATTTAAAGAATAAAAGCTTATTTTTAAAGGTTACTTCTTTAGTTTTATAGTTAAATTTATATTATTACTTATATTTTGACATTTATGAGTTTTCAAGATATGTTTAAACCTTATTCATTTGAAATAAAAGGAGATTTATTAGAATATTTAAGAAATTGTGAAGATTCTTTTTGTAGCCCATTATTTTATGATTTTCAACATTTTTTTGAAATCAAAGAAAAAAATTTAATCATTCCAAATCACACATTGGTTAATCTACTAAACAATCATATTCCAGATATAGGTTACGTTGTTAATGATGATTTTATGTTGAAAAGTAATGGTGTTGGAGAATATAATATGTCTTTAATGTTCGCAGAAAAAGGAATTTATATTCCAAAAAAAATTTTGAATAAAAAAATGTGGTCAATATCAGGTTTAGATCTTTGGAAAGATTTTGAATCTTAATTATTTAAT
>CAYSFC010000053.1:0-3113 GCA_964430665.1 uncultured Methanosarcinales archaeon
TTTTCAAATCAGTAAAAGATTTAACAGCACTAATAGTTGTAGTTGCTAAAGAAATTAAACCACTCAAAGAACATTGAGAACATTTATTTATCATACAAAATATTTTAAACATACTTCCAACAGCATTAAAAGTCAAACTATCTTTAGGCCATAAACCTCCAAGAAAACCTTGAACAGGAGCAGTAGCACTACAAAAACCAGACCACAAACCAGTACCTGCCGCAGCACCCACATAAGGAACAGCATGCAAAACAACAGCAACACCATAAACTTGAGTTTTCAACGTACCCATAACATTTCTCACAGTTCCAATAACATCTCCAATCATACAAGCTCTATCCAACCAAACTTGAACTTCTTTCGCAGATTTAACATCAGAATTTAAATCTTTAATCTCATCTTTAATATTTTTTAATTTAGCTTCAACACTATCATTAATTTTTCCAAAAGGCAATCGATAACCATTTAACATTTCATTCAAAGGTTCTTCTTCAGGCAAAACATATCTTGTGTGTTCAGTTTGAACATAAATTTTCAAAGTACAATTTAAAGGAACTTTAATATCTCCTTCATCTTCACCAAAATCATGTTGATATCCACCAACTTGAGTAACAAACATCAACCAATCTTCATTAGCTTTGTTTGCACCAATATAATAACTATCTTGACCACCACCAAAAGCAGTTTGCATACAATTATCACTATCTAAAGCAATTATTTTTGTTCTAGGTTTTTTATAAAATTTAATAGGAATATAAACTTTTAAAGGAATTACTGAAGAAACATACAAATCAATTTCAGGCAAGTCTTTTGTTTCAACTTTAGAAATAACTTCTGGAATGGTTGTTGCATCTGAAAAACAAACACTAACTTTTTTTGTTAATTCCAAAGAGTTTCCTGCCAAATCAACCAGTTCAATTTTAACATCGTCTTCAATATATGTAGAAACAAAATTATTAACATCTAAAGAACAATTAAACTTTCCAGATCCTAAAGGAGTACACCAATTTTCAAATTTCTCTTTACCAGAAATATTTTGAGTGTGTGCAATTATTTTTAATTTAGGTGAAAAATCATCATAAGCTTGTACAGAGAAAGTTGCAGTTTCATCAGCAACAACACAAGGATCAACAGCAATAACATTACCAATCTTAGATGTAAAATTAATAGGAGTTTTATTTTCAGCTTTTTCAAAATCTAAAAAAACATCTCTACTAGCAATTCCTTTCAAAGGAGTTCCAATAGCGTCCGTTGTAGGATTAGTTAAAACAATTTTTTTAACACTTTTATGTTGTAGATTATCTGCAGATGCAGAAAGATAAAATTTACAACTAGATATTTCTCCTTGGTCTTCACAAACTATAGGTTTAGTTTTAGCAACTTTAGAAATTTCTTGAGTGTATGCAGTTATAAAACTTGGAATAATTTCCGCCTGACCTTTTTCAATATCTAAAACAATTTCATTAACACCTTTTTTAATATAACAATTATTATCGTGACAATGATTTTCTGCTTCAGGTCCAAACCAAACTATCTCTCCTTGTTCCTCAACATATTCAAATTCTTTTGTAACTAACTTTTCACCAATATTTCCCTGCGAATCAATTACAGTCAATAAAACATTAACTTTATTTTTTCCAGGATTCAAATAAATGTTTGAAACTTTACAAGTATACTTAACATCTGTCTTAGAACAAACAGCTTCTTTATTTGCATAATCTTCATTAGTTCTAGGATCTAAATTACCATCACTAACATCAACATAAGCTTTATCAATAAAATCTTCATCAACTCGAAATTCCATTGTAACTATTGGTGAGAATTCAGGTTGAGAAGAAATTTGAGTTATTTCATTTCCTCCAGCCATAAATTTTACTTCATCATCAATAACAGGTTTTTTCAAATCAACAAATTGATTTTTTAAAAATATTTTTTGATAATTACCAACAGAATCTCTAATACCAAGATAAAAACTAACATTACCAACCAAATTTTGACCAGAAATATTATTTTCAAAAGAATCAAAATCAACTTGACTTTGATTTAATTCTTTTTCATACAAAGTATGTGAATCTGTAAAAAGAGATATTTGCTTTACACCACTACCCACAAATTGACCACTATAATCTTTTACACTATAATATAACTCAATGTTTTCACCAACAACATCCAAATCAAAATCAACCAAAGAAGGAGCATCAGAGTCCACAAAGAATTTTACAGGAAATTCAACAGAAGAAGGAACTCCACTATCAAGCATTTCATGTTGAAATTTTAAAGTATATTCACCTGAATCAAGAATAGATTTTTCAAACACATGTCTACATTCAAATTCATTTGTTTTATTTTCAACAGGAAAACACTCAACAGGTACAAATTGAGAGTTTGATTTCATCCAAATCTTACCATCATCAGTTTTTACATAAACTTGAGTAATGTCTTCAGATCTCCTAAATCCATCCTTGCCATCCATACCAGAAACACTAATTTCAGTTAGTCGCGCACTTATAGGCCAAGCAAAAATCAAAGAAACTATTAAGTATAACATGAATAAAGAACATAATTTGCTAAAACTCACCATAAACGCACCTATTCAAAATCTAAATAAGTTTATTTATAAAGTTTCGCTTTAAAGTGTAAAACCACTACCTTCTTGAAGACTTCTTCTATGTTTTTCCAACATCCTATAAACACTCTTATGAAGCGCTCCTTCCAACAACTCTTCAATCGCACGTCTAGAAATAGCAACACTATCAACAAAACCAATAATTCCAACAGTTTTACCATAAACAACAATTTTAGTTTCAGTTAATTCTTCAATAGTTTCTCTAGCCTTACCATTTTTACCAATAACTCTACCACGAATTCTTGGTAAGTGATCTTTATTTTTAACATAATCCATTATGTTTAGAAGCTCGAAAATATAATCTTGTTTCAATAATTGCATAGCAATCTCAGGATTAAAACCTCTAGAAACCGCACGAACAATATCTTTTAGAACAAATAATTTCAATGAATCAGTACTCCGTATAGTAACATCCCCTTCTTTAGAATCTATTTCAATTTTACTTTCGCACTGTTCCTCTAATTCTTTTTTCAGTTTTCCTTCTTTT